>JAZRQI010000052.1:0-10297 GCA_045649705.1 Acutalibacteraceae bacterium | reverse complement strand
GAATCTGAGCGTGATGAAAAATTTGTTAGAGATTTTTGTCTTGAACACGGAATTGAACTTTCAGTCCTTAAAGCTGATGTGCTTTCAGGTGCAAAAGAAAACTCAATGGGTATTGAAGAATACGGCAGAAAAGTGAGATATGATTTTTTTGAATCTCTTTTATCAGAAAAATCCAAAATTGCAACTGCTCATAATCTTAATGACACAGAAGAAACTTTTCTTTTTAACCTTGCAAGAGGTTCATCTCTGAAAGGGCTGACATCTATTCCGCCGGTAAGAGACAATATTATCAGACCGATTATTGAGTGTTCAAGAGATGAAATTGAAGAATACTGCCACAGTAACGGTCTCAAATTCGTTACTGACAGCACTAATCTGTCAGATGAATACACAAGAAATAAAATCAGACACAATATAATTCCTGTGTTGAAAGAAATAAATCCCTCTTTTGATAAATCAGTACTCAGATGCCTTAATGCTTTAAGAGAAGATGAAGATTATCTGAGAAGATTGTCAGATAATCTGTATGAAGAAATCAGATGCGGTTATTCTTTTGATGCTGATAAGTTGAAGAATGAAGATGTTTCTTTACAAAAAAGGGTGATTTCACGTATTGTTTTCGAAAAATGCGGTATGTTGCCTGAAAGCAGACACATTTCACTTATTCTTGATGTTCTGAATGGTGGAAAGGTCGAACTTTTTGACCGTGAAACATTGATTGTAAGACAAGGTGAATTATATTTTCTTTCTGATGTAAAAAAAAGAAAAATTGATGAAACTTCCATATCTTTTGATTCGTCGGGTGTGTGGACAAATGAATATCTTTCACTTTCTGTTTCAGAATCAAATACACAGAAAGTTTACAAAGAGTTGGTAGTTTCTACATTAGATTACGGTAAAATTTGTGGTAATCTTGTTTTGAGAAAAAGACAAGAAGGCGATAAAATTAAATTGCCGATTCGTAAGGTAACAAAAAGTCTTAAAAAGCTTTTTAATGAAATGAAAATTTCACCAGAAATCAGAGATGATATTTTTGTTTTGGCAGATGATAAATCTGTTGTGTGGGTAGAAAAAATCGGTGTTGATGCAAGAGTTGTTCCTGACAGTAATACCAAAAAGTATATTAACATTTGTTTGTCGGAGGAAGATTATGCTTAAAGATATTGAAAGAGTTCTTGTTTCGGAACAGGAACTTAAAGACATTACCGAAAGACTCGGTAAACAAATAAGTGAAGACTATAAAGATAAAAACCTTTTGCTTGTAAGCGTTCTGAAAGGTTCAATTGCATTTATGGCTGACCTGATGAGAAACATAACAGTGCCTTGTAAAATTGATTTTATGGCACTTTCTACTTACGGTTCAGGAACGGAAAGTTCAGGCAGAATCAGAGTAAATAAAGACCTTGACATTTATCCTGAAGGATATGACATACTAATTGTTGAGGATATTCTCGACAGTGGCAGAACACTTGAATATGTAATCAACAATATGTTAATTACAAAAAATGCCGCAAGTGTCAGAATCTGTACTCTTCTCGATAAACCCGAACGCAGAGTTGCAGATGTAAAAGCTGATTATGTCGGCACAAAAGTTCCCAACGCCTTTGTTGTAGGCTACGGACTTGATTACGACGAAAAATACAGAAATCTTCCTTTTATCGGTGAATTGAAAAAAGAAGTATATTCTGATTAAAATACATATTTTCCCAAGGAGGGTGTTTAATTGAACAAAGACAGCAAAAAACCCAATGAAAAATTCAGGAAAATTTCAATTTTGCTTTCATATCTTCTTATTCCCGCTATAATAATCGGCGGTGCATATTTCTATATGAGTAATGCAAAAGTTGAAAAGTTACAGTATTATGAGGTTATTCAACTTTTCGATGATAATAAAGTTGAAGCTTTTACTCTTAACCTCAGTAGCGGTGAACTTAATTACCGACTTGTTGATGACAAAGGTGAGGATACAGATAAAAACGGAAATGAATTATATCCTCATACTTACACTGTTCCCAATGTTACAATATTCTACGAAGATATTCACGAACAGATAAGAGAATATAATCTTGCTAATCCGAAAACACCTATAAAATCTGACTATGTTGCAGGAAGTTCCAATTCATGGATAGTTAGCTTACTGCCAACAATTTTACTTGTTGTTGTTCTCGGTGTTGTATCGTTTATTATGATTAAACGAATGAACCAGACAATGGGCAACGATATGAACAGAACTATGAGTTTCGGAAAAGCAAGGGTTAAACAGGCTAAAGACGAAAAACGTAAAAATAAGTTTACAGACGTTGCAGGTGCTGATGAAGAAAAAGAAGAACTTGCAGAAATTGTTGAGTTCCTCCGTGAACCTCTTAAATTCACTGACATCGGTGCGAAAATACCCAAGGGTATTCTGCTTGTCGGTCCTCCCGGAACAGGTAAAACACTTCTTGCTCGTGCAGTTGCCGGTGAGGCAGATGTGCCTTTCTTCTCAATTTCAGGTTCAGACTTTGTTGAGATGTATGTTGGTGTGGGTGCTTCCCGTGTACGCGACTTATTTGCACAGGCTAAGAAAAATTCTCCCTCAATCATTTTTATCGATGAAATTGATGCTGTCGGCCGCCACAGAGGTGCAGGTATGGGCGGTGGCCACGATGAAAGAGAACAGACTCTTAACCAGTTGCTCGTTGAAATGGACGGTTTCGGTATGAATGAAGGCGTAATTATTATCGCTGCTACAAACAGACCTGACATTCTTGACCCCGCACTTCTCAGACCCGGTCGTTTTGACAGACAGATTACCGTTGGCAGACCTGACGTGAAAGGCAGAGAAGAAATTCTCAAAGTTCACGCAAGAAACAAACCTCTTGCACCTGATGTTGATTTAAAAACCATTGCTCATTCAACTGCAGGATTTACAGGTGCAGACCTCGAAAACCTTCTTAATGAGGCGGCACTCCTTGCAGCTCGCAGAGGTAAAAAGGCTATTACAAAAAATGAAATCGAAGAAGCAACAATCAAGGTTGTTGTAGGTACAGAGAAAAAATCTCACAAGATTACTCCTAAAGAAAAGAAACTCGTTTCTTACCACGAGGCAGGTCATGCAGTTTCAACTTACTATCTTGAAAGTCAGGACCCTGTTCATCAGATTTCAATTATCCCCAGAGGCATGGCAGGCGGTTACACAATGCACATTCCTACTGAAGATAAGAACTATATATCCAAAAAGGATATTCTTGATGAACTTGTTGTTCTTCTCGGCGGTCGCGTAGCTGAGGCACTCGTTCTCGGAGATATTTCGAGCGGTGCTTCAAACGACATCCAGAGAGCTACAGACCTTGTAAGAAATATGGTTACTCGCTACGGTATGAGCGATAAATTAGGCCCGATTAACTTTGGTTCTTCAAATGGTGAAGTTTTCCTTGGTAAAGACTACAGCCAGACAAGAAACTATTCAGAGTCAATTGCTGCTCTTATTGACCAGGAAATGGATGAAATCATCAGAAATGCCTATTCGCGTACTGAAAAAATTCTCTCTGACCATATGGATAAGCTTGAACTTATTGCTCAGGTTCTTATGAAGAAAGAAAAAATTGACGGTAAAGATTTCAAAGACCTTATGGATGGCACAGTTACTAAGGAAGAATTCCTCGGCGAAGCTACTGCTGTAAGTGAAACTGAAAACGAAGTTACCGAAGAAATCGCAGAAGAAACAACTGAAGAATAATTAAATGTAAACCGACAGGGTAAAACCTGTCGGTATAACCCTGAAAGGAAGATAAAAATGAAATTATATGAAGAACTCATTGCCCGTGGACTTATTGCACAGGTGACAAATGAGGAAGAAATCCGTGAGATGATTAACAACGGTAAAGCTACTTTCTACATAGGCTTTGACTGTACAGCTGACAGCCTTACAGCAGGTCACTTTATGGCTCTCACACTTATGAAACGTCTGCAGATGGCAGGTAACAAACCCATTGCTCTTATCGGTGGCGGCACAACTATGATTGGTGACCCCTCAGGCAGAACTGATATGAGAAAAATGCTTACAAAAGAAGACATCGATCACAATGCAGAATGCTTCAAGAAACAGATGGAAAGATTCATCGAATTCGGTGAAGGTAAGGCACAGATGGTTAATAATGCAGAATGGCTTCTTAATCTTAACTATGTTGACCTTCTTCGTGAAGTTGGTGCTTGTTTCTCAGTAAACAATATGCTTAGAGCAGATTGCTATAAACAGAGAATGGAAAAAGGTCTCAGTTTCCTTGAATTCAACTATATGATTATGCAGTCATACGATTTCTATCATCTTTTCCAGCACTACAACTGTAATATGCAGTTTGGTGGTAACGACCAGTGGTCAAATATGCTTGGCGGTACAGAACTTATCCGTAAAAAGCTCGGTAAAGACGCCCACTGTATGACAATCACACTTCTTACAGACTCTAACGGTAATAAAATGGGCAAAACTGCAGGTAATGCTGTATGGCTTGATGCCAACAAAACTTCTCCCTTTGATTTCTATCAGTACTGGAGAAACGTAAGTGACGATGACGTTCTCAAATGCATCCGTATGCTTACATTCCTTCCTCTTGAACAAATTGATGAAATGGATAAGTGGGAAGGCAGTGAACTCAACAAAGCAAAAGAAATTCTCGCTTTTGAGATGACAAATCTTGTACACGGCGAAGAAGAAGCAATGAAAGCACAGAATGCTGCAAAAGCTCTCTTCTCAGGTGCTGCAGATACATCAAATATGCCTGTAATCACACTTACTGATGATGATTTTGAAAATAACGAAATCAGTGTTGTTAAAGTTCTTGTTAAGGCTCAGCTTGCAAAATCAAACGGCGAAGCAAAGCGTCTTATCCAGCAGGGCGGTATTTCAGTAAATGATGAAAAAGTTGCAGACTTTGCGATGACTCTCGGTCTTGATAAAATCACTTCTGAAGATGTTATTATCAAGAAGGGTAAAAAAGTATTCTACAAAATTGTCAAAGAATAAAATACTGAAGGAGATTTTAAAATGATTAAAGACATTCCTAACGGCGTTTATCCGACCATGATAACACCTTACACTGCAGACAACAAAATTGACTACAATGCAGTAGAGAAACTTATCAACTGGTATGACGAAAAAGGTGTTGCAGGAATTTTTGCAATCTGTCAGTCAAGTGAAATCTTCTTTCTTTCACTTGAAGAAAGACTTGAACTGCTTAAATTCATTGTCAAGAATGCCCCGAAAGGTATGACAATCGTGGCTTCAGGTCACACAGCGGATGACCTTGAAACACAGATTAAGGAAGCAAATCAGTTCATTGATGTAGGTATTGACGGATATGTTTTCATCGCAAATAGATTTGCAAAAGCAGATGAAGATGACAGTGTATTCCTTAAAAATATGGAATACGTCGTAAATAGTCTTCCTGAAATCGGTCTTGGTGTTTATGAGTGTCCTTATCCTTATAAGAGACTTATGACTCCTGAGGTGCTCAAAACACTCAGCCAGACAGGTAAATTCAGATTCCTTAAAGATACATGCTGTGACCTAGATGTTATTCAGGCAAAGCTTGATGCAGTTAAAGGTACAGATTTCAAAATTTTCAATGCAAACTCAGCGACATTCCTTGAATCAATGAAAATGGGTTGTGCAGGTTTCTCAGGCGTTATGGCAAACTTCCACCCCGAACTTTATGCATGGATTTGTGAAAACTTTGAAAAAGAACCTGAACTCGCACAGAAGATTCAGGACTTTGTAGGCTTCTTCTCAGTTGCAGAGTGTCAGATGTACCCTGTAAATGCTAAGTATTATCAGAACCTTGAAGGTAATAAAATGGAATACATTTCAAGAGCAAGAGACGCAAGCGAATTCAAACGTAACCGTCAGCTTGAAATTGATCAGATGTATAACCTTACACAGGAATTCAAAAAAATTTATAATATCTGATTTGCATAAGAAAACGGATGTACTGATTAGTACATCCGTTTTTTTTGTTTATTCACCGAGCTTTTTTGCAAGGTCTTTAAAATGATTTCCTTTTTCCTCAAAGTTTCTGTATCTGTTGTAACTTGAGGCGGCAGGGGAGAAAAGACAAATTTTTCCTTTTTCAGTATATTTATATGCAGCCTCTATAGCCTCATCCATTGTATCAACAATAATCAGATTTTTTGTGCAACCGATTTTTTTCAGTTCATTGATGATTTTTTCTCCTGTTTCAGGAAGTCCTATAAGGTTTGAAACATTACACTCATTCAAATCTTTAACGAAATCAGTGTAGTCAATACCTCTGTCGAGACCGCCGAAAATCAGTGAATCAACTTTTTCAAGGGCTGAGATTGCGCACATAACTGCATGAGGTATTGTGGCAATACTGTCGTTGTAGAAAGTAACATCTTTCCACGTGCCGACTTTTTCCATTCTGTGAGCAATAGGGGAGAAAGAACGAATTCCTTCTTCTATTGCTTCATCACTGATGCCGAGACACCTCGCAACATTTACAGCAAAGAAGATATCCTGATGTGTGTGGTAACCTTTAAGGTTCTCATTAAGAGTTGTCAGATATTTATAGAAGTCATTTGTGTCTTCATCAAATCTGCTGACAGGTAAAAGCTTTGACTCTATTTCATCAAAATTTATCAAATCTTTGAGTTCATCCTGGTCTGAATTGAAAACAAAACTATCATTCTTTGTCTGATTTTTTACGATGTTGAGTTTAGCATTTGCATAGCCCTCAAAACCATTATAATGGTCAAGATGTTCAGGATAAATGTTGGTCATTACTGCAATCTGAGGTGATGCCTTAGCAAACTCCAACTGATGGCAAGACATCTCAATTACCGCAGTCAGTCCTTCGCAATCATCAAGACTTTCAAACACAGGAACACCAATGTTGCCTATGAGCGCACATTTTCTGCCTGATGCCTTAACGATGTTGTAAATAAGAGTGGTAGTTGTTGTTTTGCCCTTTGTGCCTGTAATGCCGATTTTAGTGCATTCTGCAAATCTGAGGAACAAATCCATTTGTCCTGTGATTTCTGTTTTTTTGCATATTTTAACGCTTCTGAGTGAAATTCCGGGACTCTGCATTACCATATCAAAATCGTTAAGATGGTCAAGATAAGCGTCTCCTGTGATAAGTGTTACATTGGGGTCGTCAATCTTTAATTCACGTTTATCTGCAATTGCAAGTGGTTTATCAGGATAAAATCTCCTGATAAAATTGTAAGTTGACTGACCTTCTTTACCGAAACCCAGTATAAGAACTGAACGGTCTTTGAAATATTCTGTAAGTTTCTGATACATATAAAATCTCCTAATTTGCACTTGTGTTAGTGAACTGGCTGAGGTATAAATCTCTGTAGAAAGTGTCGCTGCTCATAAGCTCATTATGAGTACCGCACTCAATTATTTTACCTTCATTTACCACAAGAATTTTGTCTGCTTCTCTGATTGTGGAAAGCCTGTGTGCTATAACAAAGTTGGTTCTGCCTTCCATCAGAGTTTTCATTGCTTTTTGTATCTGAGCTTCTGTTTTAGTGTCAACAGAACTTGTGGCTTCATCTAATATAAGAATCTTGGGGTCAGTAATGAGTGCTCTTGCAATAGTGAGCAGCTGTCTTTGACCTTGAGAGAGATTGGTGCCGTCTTCGTCGAGTATAGTGTTATATCCGTCAGGAAGTGCACTAATTACGTTGTGGACTCTTGCGGCTTTTGTTGCTGAGTAAATTTCATCATCAGTTACTGTATCTTTACCATATGAGAGGTTTTCTTTTATAGTACCTTTGAAAAGCCAGGTATCCTGAAGTACCATTCCGAAAATTTTTCTCAGATTCTCTCTTGATACAGCCTTGATATCTGTACCGCCGATTGTAATTGAACCTGAATCAATTTCATAGAATCTCATAAGAAGATTCACAAGTGTGGTTTTACCGCCTCCTGTAGGGCCTACAATTGCCACAAGTTCACCGGGGTTAACTGTGAGGTTCATATCAGAAATAAGCGGTTTATCAGGTGTATAAGCGAAATTTACGTTGTTTAATTCAATTCTGCATTCTAAGTTTTCAGGGAAATCACCGTCTGCATCAATAACTGGGTCATCTTCTTCAATAATATTGAAAATTCTCTCAACACATGCCAGGGATGATTGCAGGTTATTTGAAATACTTGCAAGGTCGACAATGGGCTGCAGGAACATTTTTGAGCAGGTGATGAATGTAGTAATAGCACCTACAGAAAGTTCACTGTCACCGTTTGCAATAAAGATACCACCCACAATACAAATTATAACAAAACCGATATTGTTAACAAAGTTAATAAAAGGCATTATAAGACCTGAAATAAACTGAGCTTTTTTGCTTACGTGGTAAAGTTCCTCGTTGATTTCATCGAATTCTTCAATTGCCTTATCTTCATGGTTGAATGCTTTGATTATCTTATGTCCTGTGTACATTTCTTCAATGTGACCGTTAAGTTCGCCTGTCTTTTTCCACAATGCACGGAAATATCTTTTTGACCTTCCTGCAAGCGTAAAACCGACAACAAGGCTTATCGGTACAACGCTCAAAGTAATCAAAGTCATTTTTGGGCTGACAATGAGCATTACAACGAGAGTTCCGAGACACGTTACAACTGAAGTGATAATCTGAATGAGGTTGTTCTGCAAAGTCAAATCAATGTTGTCAACATCATTGATGATTCTTGAAAGAATGTCACCTTTGGTATTTGAATCAAAAAATCTGAGAGGTAATGTTGAAAGCTTTGCATTTATCTGCTCTCTGAGCGAACGCGTTACTTTTTGTGCAACACCTGCCATTGAATAACGCTGGAAATATGTCATAAGTGAACTGAGAACATAAATACCAAGTATTATAAGCAATATATTGCCTACAGGTTTAATGTCAAATGGGAGTCCTGCAAGTTTGTTTGTAACCTGTATCTGTATTTTATCAACAATCTGACCTAAAAGGAAGGGACCCGTAACACTGAGTGCAGTTGAAAGGATACCGCTGACACATACTGCGAACATCAGTGCTTTGAGTGGTTTTAATTGTCTTAAAAGTTGACCGAAAGTTTTGAAAAAAGAAGCAGGTTTATCGACGGAACCTCTGTTTTTAGTGTATTCGTAATATTTGGATTTTTTAGTTGAAGTTTTCTTGTTCATACTAAATCCTCCTCTGAAAGCTGAGATTTCATAATCTCAATGTATTCTTCACAGTTTTTGGAAAGTTCAGTATGTTTACCGATACCAACTGCTTTACCCTCAGAGAGGACAATTGTTTTATCAGCATCAATGATTGTGCCGATTCTCTGGGCAACAATAATGAGAGTTGAGTTTTTCAATTCTTTTCTGATTGCAGTCCTGAGCAGTGCATCAGTTTTAAAGTCAAGAGCAGAAAAACTGTCGTCAAAAATATATATATCTGCCTTTTTTATAATTGCTCTTGCAATTGCCAGTCTTTGTTTCTGTCCGCCCGAGAGGTTTTTACCGCCCTGTGAAACAAAGCTTTCAAGTTTATCAGGCATTTTTCTTACAAAATCTTCAGCCTGAGCGATTCTAAGAGCTTCCCACATTTCTTCTTCTGTTGCATCTTCTTTACCGAAACGGAGATTATCAGCAATTGTTCCGCTGAAAAGTACAGCCTGTTGAGGAATGAGAGCAATTTTGTTACGTAATTCTTCCTGTGATGTGTTTTTAACATTAACACCGCCGATTATGAGCTCACCGTCAGTTACATCATAAAAACGGGGAATCAGGTTAATTATTGTTGATTTACCGCTGCCTGTACCGCCGATAATTGCCGTAACTTCACCGGTGTTTGCAGTAAATGAAATGTCTTTCAGTACATCACTATCATCATCTGAATATGAGAAACTGACATTTCTGAATTCAACAGTATTGCTGTTGTTACAGGAAACAGGGGAGGATAAATCGTTTATTCCCGGATTGAGATTCAATACCTCGTTTATTCTGTTAACGCTTATCATAGCTTTCGGAATAAATACATACATTGATGCGGCCATTGTAATTGCCGCAATAATCATAAGGGCATAAATTATAAATGCCTGAAGATTACCTACAGTATTTTTGATCATCTCAACTGATGCAGGGTTCATAATATCTGCGTTTTCAATCTGCTTTGTGTTAATGTAAACAAGTAACACAATTACGCCTATAAGCAGAAGACTACCGACAGGTATCAGCATTGCATAAATTCTGTTGATTTTAAGCATAATGTCAGTTAATTTGTCATTTGCACCTTTAAATCGTTTGTCTTCATATTCGGTTTTATTAAAAGCACG
>JAZRQI010000051.1:0-5788 GCA_045649705.1 Acutalibacteraceae bacterium | reverse complement strand
CATTATCTGGAGAATATCGGCTCTGCCTGTGGCAAAATTGATGCAGAGAGTTTGGGAATTGACAAAATTTTGTCAAATATCGCAAAATCGTGTTAAAATCGCAGTTTTCATATTGATTTTTTATATTTAGTATGTTACAATATCAACGTATGTTTTAGCAAATTATTTATCAGATTCTTTGATTTATTTGCTTTGATTTATAATTTGTGAAAAAGGAGGAACAGTAATGGTCAAAAAAATCAGCAAAAATCCTTTTAACGGCACTCCTGAGCAGGAAGCAAAGCTCATGGCTGTTATTGAGGAAAGCAAGCATGACAAAAGTCTTCTTATGCACGTAATGCAGGAAGCACAGGGCATTTATGGTTATCTTCCGTTTGAGGTTCAGAAAATGATTGCTGACGGAATGAATGTGCCGGTTGAAAAAGTTTACGGCGTTTCAACATTCTACGCTCAGTTCTCACTCTCTCCCAAAGGTGAATACAACTTCTCAGTATGCCTCGGTACTGCTTGTTACGTTAAAGGTGCACAGGAACTTATCGATAAACTTGAAGAAGTTCTCGGTATCAGTGCAAAGGAATGCACACCTGACGGTAAATTCTCACTTGAAGACTGCCGTTGTATCGGTGCTTGCGGTCTTGCTCCCGTTATGACAGTAAACGATGAAGTTTACGGTAAAATTGAAGCAAAAGACATTCCCGGTATCGTAGCAAAATATCAGGCATAATTTTATGCGTGAACTATCACTTAACGTTCTTGATATTACCGAAAATTCAGTTTCAGCAGGTGCAAGTCTTATAGAAATTGATATCCTTGAAAACACTGAGGATAAAACCCTTTCGGTAACAATTCGTGATAACGGCAGGGGAATGGACGAGGAAACTCTCAGAAATGTGCGTGACCCGTTCTATACAACCAGAACTACAAGAAAAGTAGGTATGGGAATACCCTTGTTCAAAATGGCGGCTGAAATGACAGGAGGACACCTTGAACTTGAATCTCAGGTGGGTGTCGGCACAACAATTTCTGCCCACTTCAGAACAGACAGCATCGATTTTACTCCTTTGGGAGATATTGATGCTACCATATTGACGCTGATAACAATGCACGAGGATATCGACTTTGTTTATCGCTTTAAAATTGATGAGAATGAATTTGTTCTGAAAACTTCAGACCTTAAAGCCATTCTCGGAGAAGTAAGCTTTAACGATGTGGATGTCCGTATGTGGCTCAAAGATTATATCAGCGAACAAACCCAAATTATTCGCGGAGGTGTAACATAAATGAAAACTCTTGAAGAATTACTTGCTATAAAAGCAAAAGCACAGGCAAACATCACAACAAGAGAATCAGCAGACGGCAACGAAGACGTTACAAGAGTTGTTGTAGGTATGGCAACTTGCGGTATCGCAGCAGGTGCTCGTCCCGTTCTCAACGGTTTCGTTGAAGAAGTTGCAAAGAGAAATCTTAAAAATGTTACTGTTTCTCAGACAGGCTGTATCGGTATGTGCCAGTATGTGCCTATCGTAGAGGTTTTTGCACCCGGTAAAGAAAAAGTAACTTATATCAAAATGACTCCTGAAAAAATTGCAAGAGTTGTTGCAGACCATATAGTAAACGGAAACCCTGTTACTGAATACACAGTAGCATCACTTAAAGACTAAGGAGGAAAAATAATGTATCGTTCACATGTCCTTGTTTGCGGCGGTACCGGTTGTACCTCCTCAAACAGTGCAGCAATTATCGAAGCTCTTGAAAAAGAACTTGCAGATAAAGGCCTTACAGAAGAAATCAAGGTTGTTAAAACCGGTTGTTTCGGTCTTTGTGCATTAGGTCCGATTATGATTGTTTATCCCGAAGGCTCATTCTACAGTGAAGTCAAAGTAGAAGACGTTCCCGAAATCGTTGAAGAACATCTTCTTAAAGGTCGTATCGTAACTCGCCTTCTTTATGATGAAACAGTTGTTAATGATTCAGAAATCAAATCACTTAATGAAACAAACTTCTACAAAAAACAGAAGAGAATTGCTCTTCGTAACTGCGGTGTTATCGATCCCGAAAACATCGAAGAATATATCGCTTACGACGGCTATCAGGCTCTTGCAAAGTGCTTGACAGAAATGACACCTGAAGATGTAATCAAAGTTGTTAAAGATTCAGGTCTTCGTGGCCGTGGCGGCGGCGGATTCCCCACAGGTCTCAAATGGGAATTCACATCAAAGAACGCAGCAGACCAGAAATATGTTGTTTGTAACGCTGACGAAGGTGACCCGGGTGCATTCATGGACCGTTCAGTTCTTGAAGGTGACCCCCACTGTATCATCGAAGCAATGGCTATCTGCGGTTATGCAACAGGCGCAACAGAAGGTTATGTTTATGTTCGTGCTGAATATCCTATCGCAGTTGAACGTCTTCAGATTGCTATTGACCAGGCAAGAGAAAACGGTCTTCTCGGTAAAAACATCTTCGGTTCAGGCTTTGACTTCGACCTCTTCATCCGTCTGGGTGCCGGCGCATTCGTATGCGGTGAAGAAACTGCTCTTATGACATCAATCGAAGGTAACAGAGGTGAACCCCGTCCCAGACCTCCCTATCCTGCAGTAAAAGGTCTCTTTGCAAAACCCACAACTGAAAACAACGTTGAAACTTTTGCAAACATTCCCCAGATTATCCTTCACGGTGCAGACTTCTTCAAGTCAATGGGTACTGAAAAATCAGCAGGTACAAAGGTATTCGCTCTCGGCGGTAAAATCAAAAACACAGGTCTTGTTGAAATTCCTATGGGTACAACACTCCGCGAAATCATCGAAGATATCGGTGGCGGCGTTCCCAACGGTAAGAAATTCAAGGCTGCTCAGACAGGTGGTCCTTCAGGCGGATGTATTCCTGCATCTCTTATGGACACAGAAATCGACTACGATAACCTTACAGCAATCGGCTGTATGATGGGTTCAGGCGGTCTTATCGTAATGGACGAAGACAACTGTATGGTTGACATTGCTAAGTTCTTCCTCGACTTCACAGTTGACGAATCATGCGGTAAATGTGCTCCCTGCCGTATCGGTACAAAACGTTTGAGAGAACTCCTTGAAAAAGTTACAGACGGTAAAGCAACAATGGAAACTCTCGACGAAATCGAGAAACTTGCTTACTATATCAAAGAAAACTCACTCTGCGGTCTCGGACAGACAGCTCCCAACCCTGTTCTTGCAACACTTAAATTCTTCAAGGATGAGTATATTGCTCACGTTGTTGATAAGAAGTGTCCCGCAGGCGTTTGTAAAGCACTTCTCAACTACTCAATCATTGCTGATAAGTGTAAAGGCTGTACTCTTTGTGCAAGAAAATGTCCTGTTGGTGCTATCAACGGTGCTGTTAAAGAAGTACACACAATTGACACAGCAAAATGTATTAAATGTGGCGTTTGCGAATCCAACTGTAAGTTCGGCGCAATCGTTAAAGGTTAATTGAAAGGAGTGTGCCAATAATGGAAATGGTTAATATTAAAATCAACGGCATGCCCTTCAGCGTGCCCGGCGGAACAACAATTCTCGAAGCTGCAAGATATGCAGGTATCGAAATCCCCACACTCTGCTACCTTAAAGAAATCAACGAAATCGGCGCCTGCCGTTTCTGTATGGTAGAGGTTGCAGGTCCCAGAGGTAACCGCCTTGTTTCAGCTTGCGTATTCCCCGTAAACGAAGGTATGGAAATCCTTACAAATACTCAGAGAGTTCACGAATCACGCAGAACAACACTTGAACTTCTTCTCTCAGTTCACGACAGAAAATGTCTCTCTTGTGTAAGAAGCGGTTCTTGCGAACTCCAGAAGCTCTGCCTTGAATATGGTGTAGAAGTGGAAAACCGTTTTGACGGTGAAAAGCCCGTATGGGAAATTGACACATCTGCAACTCACATGGTAAGAGATAACAACAAATGTATCCTTTGTCGTCGTTGTGTTGCTGCTTGTGACAACCAGGCAGTTTCAGTAATCGGTGCAAATGCACGTGGTTTCGATACACATATCGGCTCAGCATTTGAAATGGACCTTGCAAAATTCTCTTGCGTAGAATGCGGTCAGTGTATTGTTAACTGTCCCACAGGTGCTCTTTATGAGAAAGACGACACTAAGGCAGTATTCGATGCAATCAACGACCCCGACAAGTTTGTTATTGTTAACACTGCTCCCTCAATCCGTGTTACACTTGGTGAATGCTTCGGTTACAAAGTAGGCACAAACGTAACAGGCAAAATGGCAGCAGCACTTCACAGACTTGGTTTCAATAAAGTATTTGATACAGACTTCTCAGCTGACCTTACAATCCTTGAAGAAGGTACAGAACTTCTCCACAGAGTTAAGGAAGGCGGAGCACTTCCCCTTATCACATCTTGCTCACCCGGTTGGGTTAACTACTGTGAACACTACTTCCCCGAACAGATTGAAAACCTTTCAAGCTGTAAATCACCTCAGCAGATGTTCGGTGCAGTAATGAAGACATGGTATGCACAGAAGATGAACATTGACCCTGCAAACATCGTTGTTGTTGCAGTTATGCCCTGTACAGCTAAGAAGGGTGAAAACAAACGTGACGACCAGAATGCAGCAGGTTTTGCAGATGTTGATTACTCAATCACAACACGTGAACTTGCAAGTATGATTAAAACTGCAGGTATCAACTTCGACCTTCTTCCCGACGAGCAGTTCGATAACCCCATTGGTGAAGGTACTGGTGCAGGCGTTATCTTCGGCGCAACAGGCGGTGTTATGGAAGCAGCTCTCCGTTACGCAGCAGAAGTTCTTACAGGTAAAGAACTTGAAAGCGTTGACTTCACAGAAGTCAGAGGTACAGAAGGTATCAAGGAAGCAACTTACACAGTTGGCGGACTTGAACTTAAAGTTGCAGCAGTCAGCGGTCTTAAGAATGCTCAGACAATTATGGAAAAAGTTAAGGCAGGAACTTGCGAATATCATTTCGTTGAAGTTATGGCTTGTCCCGGCGGTTGTGTAAACGGCGGCGGTCAGCCCATCCAGCCCGCTTCAGTACGTAACTTTGTTGACCTTAAAGGCATCAGAGGTCAGGCTCTCTATGAAGCAGATAAGAATCTTCCTCTCAGAAAGAGCCAGGATAACCCTGCAATCAAAATGGTATATGATGAATTCTTCGGAGAACCCGGCAGCCACAAAGCTCACGAAATTCTCCACACATCATATAAGAAAAAGTCACTTTACAACGACTAATATAAAAAATCCCTCATTCTCACGAATGGGGGATTTTTAAATGCAGAATTTTATGTAACAGATAAAATTATTAACAATCTGTTAACTAATTCACTTATATAATATGGTAATATTTATATATCAACTTTAAACAGGGGTGTAATGACAAGTGGCAGACAAATATCTGATTATCAATGCTGATGACTTTGGAATGTGCGGTGCAGCTAACGATGCTGTTATGGACCTTTTCAAATCAGGCAGACTTAAATCTTCAACAATTATGATGCCTTGCAAATTTGCAAAAGAGGCAGTTCAGTTCTCAATTGACAACCCTCAGTATGCAATAGGTGTGCATCTTACAACTACAAGCGAATGGGGAAACTACAACTGGGGTCCCATCACAGACCTTCCTTCTCTTAAAAATGAGAAAGGTTTTATGTGGCCTGAATGTGACGATTTCGCAAAACACGCTGACCTTAACGAAGCAAGAGAAGAAATCCTTGCACAGGTTAAACTTGCTGAAAGTATGGGTATGAAACCTTCACACCTTGATAACCATATGGGTTCACTTTA
>JAZRQI010000050.1:0-5930 GCA_045649705.1 Acutalibacteraceae bacterium | reverse complement strand
TCTGCCGAGATTTTTAATCGCCAACATACCGAAAAGTATATCGTTATCTTTTACAGTAAATACATCAAAACCTTCATTTACATCAGGAGGTACGATTTTTATACCAAGTCGGTTGCATTCCGAAATATATGCTGCAACCTTGTTTGAATCGTCAAGAACACTGCTGATAAGTGCTGAGAAATACTCATTAGGATAATGGCATTTCAGATATGCAGTTCTGTATGCAACAAAAGCATAAGCAGCAGCGTGTGATTTATTGAAAGCATACTGCGAAAAGTCAGACATAGTGTCGAAAATTTCATTTGCAGTTTTCTCGTCAACACCGTTGTTGACTGCGCCTGTACATTCTACAGTACCGTCTTCATTTGTCAGTCCGTAAATAAAGTTTTTACGTTCCTTTTCCATTACATCGTGCTTTTTCTTACTCATTGCACGGCGTACAATGTCAGCTCTGCCGAAAGAGTAACCTGCCAATGTTCTGAAAATCTGCATAACCTGTTCCTGATATACAATACAACCATAAGTAACATCGAGAATCTCTTTTAAAAGAGGTGTTGAATATTTAACCTTTTCAGGATTATGCCTGTTTTCAATATATGTGGGGATTGATTTCATGGGTCCCGGTCTGTAGAGAGATATAACCGCAATAATATCTTCAATTGAATCAGGCTTCAACTGAGTGAGTACGTTTTTCATACCCCCTGATTCAAGCTGAAAAACACCGTCTGTCAGACCTTTTGAGAAAAGCTCATAAGTTTTCTTATCTTTCAGGTCAATCTTTTCAATATCAAAATCAGGATGTTTTCTTCTGACTAATTTTTCAGCATCATCAATAACCGTAAGATAACGAAGACCAAGGAAATCTATCTTAAGAAGTCCCAATTCTTCAAGTGTTGTCATTGTAAACTGAGTAACAACTGAGTTATCATTAAGTGCAAGAGGCACATAACTGTCAACGGGGTCACGGGTAATAACAACACCTGCGGCATGGGTTGACGCGTGTCTCGGCATACCCTCAACACTCTTTGCAGTATCAACAAGAGTCTTGACCTCACTGTCAGAATTATACATTTCTATAAGCTCAGGTGAGGATTTGAGGGCTGAATCAATAGTGATATTCAGTTCTCTCGGAATCAGTTTTGCAACTTTATCCACGTTTGCATATGACATTCCCAGAGCCCTGCCCACGTCACGTATAGCCGCTCTTGCCGCCATTGTACCGAAAGTTACAATCTGTGCCACGTGGTCAGCACCATATTTATCAATAACATAATCAATAACCTGAGGTCGTCTGACATAGCAGAAATCCACGTCAAAGTCAGGCATAGTAACCCTCTCAGGGTTTAAAAAACGCTCGAAAATCAGGTTATATTTCATAGGGTCAATTCCCGTAATGCCTATGCAGTAAGCAGCAAGTGAACCTGCACCTGAGCCTCTGCCGGGGCCTACGGGGATACCATGGCTTTTAGCATAGTGAATAAAATCGTGCACTATGAGATAGTAGTCGGTGTAACCCATTTTTTCAATTGTTTCAAGCTCGTATAAAAGTCTTTCTTCGTACTCTTTAGGATAGTTCTCACCGTATCTTTTACGGAGTCCGTCAAAACACTGTTTTTTGAAGAACTCAAAATGGTCTTGGTTGTCGGGAACATCAAAGTGAGGAAGTTTTGTTTTGCCGAATTCAAAATCAAGATTACATTTTTCAGCAATCTCATCGGTTCTGTTAACAGCATCAATATCATCAGGAAATGCCTGACACATTTCATCATAACTTTTAAGATAAAATTCGTCAGTTTCAAAACTCATTCCCGTAGGAGTTCCCACAACATTGTTGGTCTGAATGCAGAGGAGAACTTCCTGAATTTTTGCATCTTCTTTTCTGATATAGTGTGTGTCATTTGTAGCAACAAGGGGTATGCCTGTCCTGTCACTAACGGTTCTCATACCGCTGACAACACGCATTTCATCCTGCAAATTATGATTCTGTATTTCAAGATAAAAATCTTCACCGAAAAGGTTTTTATACCACATTGCACTTTCAACCGCTTTGTCAATGTCACCTGCCAGAATGTTTCTCGGTATTTCACCTGCAAGACAGGCAGACAAAGCAATAAGTCCCTCATGATGTTTTTCAAGGAGAGACTTATCAATTCTCGGTTTCATATAAAAGCCGCGTGTCCAGCTTTCAGAAACCATTTTTATAAGGTTTTTATACCCTGTTTCGTTTTTACAAAGCAAAACAAGGTGATACCTTTCATTATCAAGACCCTTTTCTTTTTGGTCAAGGGAACGGGAAGCTACATAAACTTCGCAACCTATAATTGGTTTAATTCCTGCAGACTTAGCTTTTTTGTAAAACTCAATGGCACCGTACATAACACCGTGGTCGGTAATCGCAAGGGATGACTGACCTAACTCGGCAGCACGTGATATAACTTCGTTTATTTTACACGCACCGTCAAGCAAACTGTATTCACTGTGAAGATGTAAATGAGTAAAGCCCATTTATTTCACCCTAACTCGTCCGCAATTTTTATAAGTCTGTTCAGCCTGTGGTTAACACCTGAGCGGGAGATTTCACCGCCAAGTTCATTTTTAATTTCATCAAGGGACATATGGGGATTTTCTTTCCTGATAGTTGCAATTTCCCTTAACTGTTCGGGAAGCCAACTGAGTCCCTTTGTTTTTTCGATTTTTTCAATTGCTTCAATCTGCGCCATAGACGCGTTGACTGTCCTTGAAATATTCGCAGTTTCAAAGTTGATTTTTCTGTTTATCTTATTTCTTACGTCTTTCATCATCTTGACACCCATAAGTTCAAGTGAACTTGCCTGAGCACCGATAAGTGTAAGAAAATCTTCTATATTTTCGCTGTCTTTGAAATAGACAACGTAAGCGTTACCTCTCTCAATCACTTTGGGTGACAGACCCATATCAGCAAGGAGAGTTGTAAAATCGTTAGTAAGTTTCAGAAAAGGTATAACGAATTCCAGATGGTAGTTTTTCATCGGGTCTGCGATTGTACCACAGGCAAGAAAAACACCTCTCAGAAAAGAAGCATAGCAACAGTCATCTTCAAAATTCGCTCTGTTAATACGAAGTGTCACATCCTGACGGCCCTGACCAAAATAACGCATTACCTTGGCAATATCAGATTGCAAGGTAACAGAAATTGAGTAATTTCCTGCTTTGGTCTTAGTCGTTCTGGGTCTGACTTCAGGACAACTTCTGCAAAAGAGAGTGTATGCAGAGGCAACATTTTTATTTTCTGTCAAAAAGCCGATTCTTGACTGAGAATAATATTTACCGAAGAGAAGCATACCGTAAGCTTCCGCTTTCATGCAACAATCAGACAAGTCTGTCACTAATGCTAATTCACTTTTTACATCCTGTGAAAATGACATAAGTTCCCCCTGTTTATTTAAAACAATCTCTGTGATGAACGGTAGTTCTGTATCCTAATGAATCCATAAAATCGTTGAAGGTTTCAGCAAATGTTACAGAACGGTGATGTCCGCCCGTACAACCGAAGCCGATAACTATCTGGCTTTTGCCTTCAAGCTTTGAAAGAGGAAGAATAAAGAGAATAAATTCTTCCAGCATTCTTTTTAATTTCTGACTGTTTTCATCAGCCAGAACAAAATCTCTTACTTCTTTATCAAGTCCTGTTTTCTCTTTCAGTTCAGGAACATAATAGGGATTTACAAGACCTCTCACATCAAAAACAAAGTCACAGTCACGTGGAATCCCGTGCTTATAACCAAAAGAAATAAAGTGCATTACAAATGAGTTTTCGGGACGTGAGAGAAATGTATCCTTGATTCTGTTTCTCAGTTGAGTAACAGACATGTTTGTACTGTCAATTACAATATCAGCTATGTTTTTTGCAGGTTGAAGATATGTTCTTTCCATTGAAACCGCCTCGGTAACTGAAAGTGTTGAATCTTTACCTACAAGCGGATGAAGACGTCTTGTCTCCTTATATCTGCGGACAAGAACATCGTCATCTGCATCTATGAACAGAGTTTTGAAATTATACTCGGTGTCTTTGCTTTCATCAAGAATGTTTATGAGATTGGAAAAAGAAAGTCCTGCTCGCATATCAATAACAACTGCCACTTTATCCGCTTCATTACTCTTACTTATTTCATCAAGAAAAGAGTAAAGCAGATTAGGAGGAATGTTATCGGCACAAAAATAGCCGATATCCTCCAGAGCATTTACGGCATTTGATTTTCCCGCACCGGACATTCCGGTTACAATCAACACTTCCATCCTTTAACACCTACACAATTTTTACTTCCGTCTCCAACATTACGCCTGTTTTTTCAAGCACCTCATCACGGACAAAATCAATCAGATCCATAATATCATCTGATGTTGCATTGTTCTTGTTGATAATGAATCCGCAATGTTTTTCGCTGACCTGAGCACCGCCGATAGACTTACCTCTCAGTCCGCAGTCTTCAATAAGCTTACCTGCAAAATGACCTGCAGGTCTCTTAAATGTACTGCCGGCACTTGGGTATTCAATGGGTTGCTTGTCTTTTCTTCTGCCCATCAGGTCAGACATCTTGTTTTCAATTTCCGTTCTGCTTCCCTTTTCAAGTTTAAACAGTGCGGAAACTATAATTTTATCGCTGTCAACAAAGGCACTGTGTCTGTAAGTGAGACCCATTTCTTCTCCAGTAAGAGTGCCTTTTTCACAGTCAAAAGTAATATAATCACAACTTACGGCTACATCTTTCATCTCACCGTCATAAGCACCTGCATTCATGTACATAGCACCGCCCACAGTACCGGGAATTCCATAAGCAAACTCAAGACCTGTAAGACCTTTTTCAAGTGCGAAACGGCAAAGTTTCATAAGACTGCAACCCGCCTGACAACGGATAGTTGTTTCATCAATAAGTTCAATTTCATCAAAACCTTTACCGATGTGGATAACCACGTTGTCAATACCTTTATCGGAAACGAGTATGTTTGTTCCGTTTCCGAGAATGAAAGGTTTTACGCCTGATTCTTTACAGATTTTTATTGCCTCAAAAAGTGATTTTTCGTTTTTTGGATAAAGCATTACTGCTGCATCCCCGCCTGTTCTGAAGCTGGAATACATCTTCATCGGGACATTCTTTTTTACTTCGCAGTCAATTCCCTCAGGGAAATTGAACATTGTTTCAGAATATTCCATAAGTCCTCCGAAAATTAAAATTATCTTTCAAGAAGTGCAGCACCGATGATACCGGCATCATTTTTAAGACCGGCAACACAAATCTTAGTTGATCTACCTTCCTGTTTGTTGTAAATTTCTTCATTTACTTTTTCAGTAAGAGGAATAATAAGGTTATCTTTTTCGTTACTAATACCGCCGCCAATACAAATAACCTCGGGCTGTAGAGCATTGATAATGTTTGCAACACCGATTGCAACATACCAGATGTACTTATCAACTACTTCTGCACCGGCCTTATCGCCTTTTCTCATAGCATCCCATGCAGTTCTGCCGCTTGCTTTGTTGATATCTCCTCCTGCAAGCTCCCACATAACGCTGTCTTTATTTTCAAGCATTTTTTCTTTTGTCTGCTTGATAAGTGCAGTTGCTGAAGCATATGCTTCCCAACAACCTTTTCTGCCACAGTTACACTGTGTACCACCTGCAATAATTACGGTGTGACCGCATTCACCTGCTGCGTCGCCTACACCGGTTACAAGCTTACCATCGATAATAATACCGCTACCAACACCTGTACCGAGAGTTACGGCAACAAGGTTTTTACATCCGTTACCTGCACCGGCATATGCTTCACCGAGAGCTGCACAGTTAGCATCGTTATCGATATGTACATCTTTTCCGCCAAGTCTCTCACTCAGCATATCTCTTGCAGGTACCATATAAGTCGGAGGCCAAGCGGTCTTAGGAAGACAAATCC
>JAZRQI010000049.1:0-1586 GCA_045649705.1 Acutalibacteraceae bacterium | reverse complement strand
ATGACGTTCTTCCGTGGTTCTGATAAAATCGTCATTGGTAATATCCAGTGCTTTCCAAACCTTTTGGAAGCCTGCCACAATTTCATCCACATAAGCCTGAGGGGTTACTCCGGCTTCTGCCGCTTTTCTCTCAATTTTCTGACCATGCTCGTCAGACCCTGTAAGGAAATAAACATCGTAACCACGCATTCGCTTATATCTCGCCATTGCGTCCGCCGCCACGGTTGTATAGGAATGACCGATATGGGGCTTACCGCTGGGATAATAAATCGGGGTTGTGATGTAAAACTTTTCTTGACTCATCGTTTCCTTACCTCCTAAAAAATTCATTATTACCTATTATATCAAAAATTACTTCATTTGTCAAACATTCCCTTTCATTTTTACAAGAAAAAGTGTACAATTGTCAATGATGGGTGACACTTTTCTCAAAAATAAAAAGTTCAACTTCAAACTTTCCTTTGTCAAGGTGGAACTGCAACGCAGTCTTACCTTGACAACACATATATGATATAATGTTTCTAAGGCGTTAAGCAAAGCTTTGATTAACCCCTTAGTTGCCTTACATCACACTTAAATACTTGCTCAGCATCTCGTTTGGTGTAAGAAATCCCAGGCAAATCTTAGGTATGTTATTTGATTTTTTGTTGTATTTTTCAAGCTGCTTTTTACCATCGTTAAGATTGTACATCTTCATTTTCTTGTAAAATCTCTTTTCATCTGTTCTGTGTTGCCTTTCCACCTTGCCATTATGCCTTGGCGTTGCTACTCTTATTCTGTGATATTTTATTTCGCATTTTTTAAGCATTTCCTCAAATAATGATGGTTTTCCATCTTTGCTTTTCAATGCTCTGGCAAACTCTATTCCGTTATCTGTCTGTATTTCTCTGATTGGAAACGGGCAATTTAATATCAGTTTCTTTAAAAAGTCGGTTGAACTGTATGTGCTGTGCTCATCATACATCTCTCTGTATGTCCAACGTGTACACTCGTCAACAGCTGTGTACTGATAATATTTTTGACCGTTTACTACACAATATGACGGCACAAATTTTACATCCACCTGTACCTTTTGTCCCGGATATTCTGCCCGTGTGTATGGCTTGGGTTTTCTTGTTTGTTTCTGCTTCTTTTCAGGTTTTATCCATTTATTTACAACCCTTACCAAGCTTGTATAACTGCGCTTATATCCTCTTTTCCTTAACGCATCCCAAAGCATTATCATATCGTCTTTATGATACGGATAAAGCCTTAATATTAATTCTTTTTCTTCTGCTGTATGTTCGTTTGGATGATGATGCGGTCTATGACTTTTTTCTACTAAACTTTTCCAACTTTTACCATCATATTTTGCTCTCCATTCATAGATCGCCTGCCGACTCCTATGAAATCTTATACTTGCTTTTGTTACACCATTTTTATACGAATATTTAATAACCCGTTGACGAAACTTAGCTTCTGATGTTATAATATTGTTCATGGAAAATGTCTCCTTACGATATTTGTTTTTTGTGGTTATTAAACATTATATCATATTTTGGAGTCATTTTCCTTTTTATTTGTCACCTATCAATTGTATCACAACA
>JAZRQI010000048.1:0-9971 GCA_045649705.1 Acutalibacteraceae bacterium | reverse complement strand
AAGTATCACAGAGTGGAAAGGCACGAGGAGTTTACTGTCCTTGAATATGACGGTGAGGGACTTATTTCAAAAGAATATGCCAATGTAGTTGACAAAAAATTCTGCGGCAAGTCGGTTCATACATCGTTTCAAATTCGTATGCCCTATGTTAAAGGGATGCTTCATAAGGTAGATTTTAAAGACCTTCTTAGTAAATCTGGATTTGAATATATAATAGATATTTGGGGAGAGAAGCATTTAATAAGCGATGTGGATATTATTCTGACCGAGAGTATGTTTAAGGGAAAAGGCTGGCTCAGTGATTCCAAAATGACATGGCAGGACTATTGGGATAAATTCAGGAAATACAAGCATGCCTTGTATATTACTAATGTCAGCAAACAGCATCCTGAAAAGTTTACCGAGCTAAACTATCAATTCTTGAATACACTTTCTGTCAGAGCGGAAGAATTTAGACCAAGCGATTTGCCACTTAGTTGGGAGTATAGTCCGGAGGAGGACACTCGCAACTGGCTGACCAAACAAACAGAGCTTGAATACTATAATCTTTGTGCAAACGAAGAATACAGAAGACAATATTTTCTGAAAGAAAAAGAAAAAGGTTTCTGGAGAAAGAAAACAAAGACAAATTACCTTGCGGATATTTTGGAAATAAATCCTTTGTTTATAAACGAATCTATATATGCAAAGGAGCTTGAGGACAGGGCTGAAAGTATTTTAAAGGATTATTCTCTCGGCACACTGCTTGTTGCCGGAGACAGCAGATATTTATCTGCAGATTTATTAAGATTGTTATCCATAATCCCAATGGTACGAAAGTCCAAACTTACAGAAAGCGAAAGAAAATTTTACGCCACTCTTATGAGTGATCGTTTCCCTGAGCAGTCATTCTATGCACCACAGGCAGCCTACGAAGTTGATACATTATGTACGCTTCTTCGTAATCCGCATATTGCACGAAACGAGGAAATTATCCTTAAGCTTATGAAAGAAATTAAGAGAATGCGCGAACATTATTTAGGGCATCTCAGTGATGTTGTTATGGTAGATTCAGAAATGTTTGCCGCAGAAAGACTTGGTGGTGCGGATTATGACGGGGATATGATAAAAACAATTGCTGATCCCATTGTCAATATATGTGTACAGAGAAACTATGAATTTGAAGGTTCTTTTGAAGACAGAAACAATATGCCGTTTTTGAAAATTCCGTCAGCTGAGCCTTTGATAAGCGACGCAAATGATTGGAAAGCAAGATTTGAAACGGTAAAAAATACATTCTCATCACGGGTAGGTCAGATTTCCAACGCAGCATTTGACCACAGTGTTCTTGGATACAACGAAAACTCTACTGACGAGGAACGACAGAAATGCCGTGAGATAGCAGAGACACTTGCAATTTTAACGGGACTTGAAATTGATTCTGCCAAAACCGGAATTAAGCCTGATTTATCAGAATATTTAGGGAAATCAAAAAGACAAAGAAGCCTTTTCTTAACATATAAGAGACTGCTTGAAAATGTTAGCAAAGGCGTAACCGATGCAAAAAGCAAGTTAAATAAATTCTTTGAAAATACAAATTGGGATGAAATAAATTCCAATGTAGAAAAGCTTCCGTACTATGCAAAAATGCTCAAAGAGGGAATTCCTAAGATTAAAGCCGTGACGATTCCGGACAACAAACTTTTCAATTTCGCAGTAGAAGATGGTTGGAAAGAAAAACTTGATACAGATATTTTAGATGTTGTCAGCACTTTAATTTCGGAATATGATGAGGTGTTAAGAAGAATCAGGGTAAGCCGTGCTGATATACAGACAAAAAAGAGGTATAAGGATATTGACAGAATTCTGTTCTCACAGGGCAAGGATGAAGATTTTGATGCAGATGTCTTGTATGCAGATTTTTCTAAAATAAGTGATGAGCATTTGCAGAAAATTCACGAGGCTATGATTGAGCAGAATTGGCATCTTATGATAAAAGAAGACCGGGAAGCATTTCTTTCTGAGTGGTTGCCAGAGTTAGAAGAATATTTTGATATTCTGTCCGATTTCAGTTTCAGCGGTTATAGAATCTTAAATGATTTAATTCTGGACATAAGAGAAGCTAATTCCGTGGAATCCTCAAGGCAGTTATACCGAGACGGCGACACCGAGAATATGGTTGTTATGACAGATGCTTATGTAAATAAACTTGCCTCTGACAGTTACCGTGAAGCAGTGGCAAAAAAATGCCGTGAGCTTTTAGAGAAAGTTATTAAGCCTGCGGATGCAGTTAAGTATGCCGTTGCACTTGGTAAACGAGGTTTTATGTGGGATGTGCTTCTTGATTGTGTATTCAAAAACGCATTGAAGGTCAGGAGGGATGATTTATGATTAACGAAAGAGAAGAATTTTTGAGTTATATAAATTTCCCCGAATACAATTCACATAGCAAGACGGATTATGGTTATCTTGGCAGATTTACCTTGGAAATGTTTGAGGATTTAACCGGATTTAACAGAGTCCTTACCATTCTTGCAAGAGGATACATGTTTGATGAAGAAGGAAATGCAGATATTGCACGTGCAGAAAGGGCAATCCGTGCATGGTGCAGTGTTCCGGATAAGAAAAATGCCAAGCCTTTAGAGGATTGGCAATATATAACCGATTTTCATGCGTTGCATGATGAATTTCCCGAGCTTGTTGATAAAAACGGCAAAGGGTGGCTTTGCAGGCATATAGCGAACATTGTATCTTATGTAAAAATGAATCCTGACAAGGTAAGCCAAGCTGCAATCAAGAAAACGAATGATTATTTAAAGGATTTTGAAAAGGCTTGGCGAAGAAAGGTTGAGCAATTTCATACATCCATTTATGATGTTAATACCGTAAACGGTTGGATAATACGGTTTGACGGAATTATATCCGATGCTATTGAGCTTGGACCTCTTCGAGAAGAAGAAGTCGAAATTCCCGATTTAATTCTGGATAAGCTCCATGAGATGCTTCCCGAGAATTGTATTGAGGGAGTAACCGTTTTAATCAAGTATTATATTGCCAATAGACAGCCTGACACAGAATGGGTTGTTATTTCGCACATAAATCTTGACGGTTATCTTGGCTACGGCACATTTACAAAGAAGCTCCTTGCAACGTTCCCCGAAGATATTTTAATTCGTTCAACAAATCATGGCGTTAACCGATATAAAATCATGCCGGAATTTTTGCCGTAAAATGAAACAAGCGGAACCGAGATTTCTTCCGATTTCTCGATTCCGCTTTTCTTTGTTTAAGGCGTGTCTTATTTTGTTACGGGGTTATATGTATTTTATGTGATAATATCACAGAAAAGCATAAAAAGTTGTGGTAATATAAAGACACAAAAGAAAAAGGAGGATAACAATATGGCAGCTATAAATATTAACAAAAACAATTTTCAAAGTGAAGTTCTAAATTCAGACAGACCTGTTCTCTTGGATTTCTGGGCACCGTGGTGCGGTCCTTGCCGTATGGTAGTGCCCATCGTAGAGGAAATCGCCGAGGAACGCCCTGACATCAAGGTTGGCAAGGTCAATGTGGACGAGCAGCCTGAACTTGCAGGACAGTTCAGTATTATGAGCATACCGACACTGGTGGTTATCAAGGATGGCAAAATCATAAATCAATCAATGGGAGCAAAACCAAAGGAAGCAATCCTTGCATTGCTGTAAACATAAAATGTCCGCCGGATACCACTATCGGCGGACATTCATTTATTCATCGCTTAAGCTTTCAAGCTTTTCAGAATCTGTAATTTCTATCATACCACGGGAGAGCTTAACCATTCCTTCATTTTGAAAATATTTGAGCATTCTCGTCATTACCTCACGGTGAGAGCCAAGATGATTTGCAATAGTTTCGTGGGTAATTTTTAGTTTTTCTGTTCCCTCTATAGAAATTTCCTCAAGAAGAAATTCTGCCAAGCGCTTATCAAGACTCTTCCACATAATCTGTTCTATCAGCCACATTACATCAGAAAATCTTGTTGCCATAAGCTCATTTGTGTAATTGGCAACGGGTGCAGATTCTTTCATAATGCTCTGGTAAAGCTCTGCCGGAATAATCCATAAATCGGTATCCTTTTCGGCTTCAATTGTTATATCAAACTGAATAGAACGCATAATACAGGAGGCTGAAAACAAGCACATATCCCTGTCGAAAAGACGGTAGATTGTGATTTCTCTGCCTTCATCGGAAAGAATGTATGCACGAAGCTGTCCGGTCTTTATCAAAAGCAGCCCTGTACATTCCATACTGCCGTTATGAATTACAGTTCCTTTTGTTACCTTTCTGGTAATCAAGTTGCCTGTGATACGGTCTTGCTCTGCTTTATTTAATTTATCCCATATTGGAAAGTAGCTTTGAAATTCCATAATAGCTTTCCTCGTAAATCTGTACTTTTTACTTATTATATCATAAAAGTTAGATTTATACAATCGACAAAACAAACAATTTTACAGCAGAAAAAATTCCGCCGAGGATTGTCCCTGGCGGATAGTTTATTTTATCATATCGATTCCACGCTGAAGAGTTTCACCATCAATAGCACCTGTGGCCTGTGCAACCGCATAACCTTCTGCGTCAATGAAATATGTTGTCGGCAAGGAATATGCTCCGTATGTTGCGGCAGCATCAGACCGTGTATCATAAAATACCGGGAAAGTGTATTCTTTTTCTGCGATAAAATTCTTTGCACTCTCTAAGGTTTCTCGTCCGGTAGTCATGTTTACCATCAGGAAGTTTATTTCATCACCAAGCTCGAGATATTTTTCGTGAAAGTCCGGCATTTCCATCTGGCAGGGACCGCACCAGCTTGCCCAGAAATTGAGGACTATTGGCTTTCCTATAAAGTCATGCAGCTTAACTTGATTTCCGTCAGCATCATAAACTGTGAAATCCGGTGCTAATGTTTTTTGATTTTCTTCTGTTTCACTATTCTCTTGTTGTTCTACTGAAAGCTGATCGGGTGTCTGCGACTGTCCAAGCTGAGAGTAAAGGATATACGCACCACCAAGCAGAACAACAAATGCAAGAATAAGTATTATTAGTGTTTTCTTATTTTTCATAGTTCCTCCTAACCAAGCAGATTCAAAAGCTGCCCAAGCGTTCCTGTTGCCATCATAATACCAATTATAACAAGCAGGCTGCCGCTTATAAGGTTAATGATTTTGTAATTTCTCTTAATCCAGTTAAACGCTGATTTGAGGTAGTCAATCAGCACCGCACTTAGTATAAAGGGTATTCCAAGTCCCAATGAATAACTAAGCAGCATCAGCATTCCTTCTGCTATATGACCTTGCTGAGATGCCAGCATCAACGCGGAGCCTAAGAACGCTCCCACACAAGGAGTCCAGCCTACGGAAAAGATAATTCCAAAAAGCATTGCAGAGAAAAATCCCATATTATCTGTTTTAACAGAGCGCTGATTTCCTTTGAAGATATTTAGTTTAAATACTCCAAGAAAATTCAGTCCGAAAATTATCACAATCAGTCCTGAAATGATGTTTACTGTTGTCTGGTATTCACGAAGGAAGCTTCCAACTGTTCCTGCCAATGCTCCAAGCATTACAAAGACAATGGTGAAACCTGTTACAAAGCCGACAGCACCCTTTAATGTTTTTGCAGTAGTTCTTTCTCCGCCGCCTGCAAAATATGAAATGTATATGGGCAGCATTGGAAGCAAGCAAGGCGATATAAAGGTGATAATCCCTTCAAGAAACGATATTAAATATTGCATTAAATTTCACTCCCTTTATGTTCTTCAGCAAGATATTCTTCCGCCGAATGAACTGCCATTGCACCATCCGAAACAGCGGTAACTACCTGACGAAGCTGTTTAGTTCTTATATCGCCGACAGCATACACACCGGGGATGCTTGTCTTTGTTGTTTCGCCTGCAATGATGTATCCGTTCTCATCCAAATCAAGTTGACTTCCGAGAAAATCAGTTGCAGGCTTTCTTCCCACACTTACAAATACACCGTCACAATCAATTATGCTTTCTTCTCCTGTTTTGACATTTTTAATCTTAACACCTGTTATTTTATCTTCATGCAGAAGCTCCGTAACCGTGCTGTCCCATTTAAACTCCACATTTTCTGCATTCATTAAAGGCTCGTGGTAAATCCTTGTTGCTTTTAGGGTATCTCTGCGATGAACAATAATAACCTTTTTTGCAATACGACTTAGAAGAATTGCATCTGCAGCAGCAGTATTTCCTCCGCCAACCACAACAACTGTTTTGCCTCTGTAAAACATTCCGTCACAGGAGGCACAGTATGCAACGCCTCGTCCTATAAGTTCAGTTTCTTTATCAACGCCAAGCTCTCTTGGGTTTGCCCCTGCAGCGAGTAGGACTGTTTTTGATAAAAATGTCCCCTTTGCAGTCTCTATTTCTTTTGGATTTACCGTAAGATTAACTTTAATTACTTCGGCATTTTCACTTCTTGCACCAAATCGTTCCGCTTGTTTTTTCATTTTATCAGCAAGCGAAAATCCGTCAATTCCATCCTCAAATCCGGGATAATTGTCAATTTGATGCGTCAACGCCATTTGTCCGCCTGCTGAAAATTTTTCAAGAACCAAGACATTAAATCCGGCTCTTGCAGCATAAAGTGCTGATGTGTATCCACCCGGGCCTCCGCCAACTATTATCATATCGTAAACTATATCTTTATTCAAAGCTGTCATATTCGCATCAGCTCCTTTCCTATGTTAGTTGTATTATATATTATAGTTTTTTTATTTTCTGTGATGTTATCACATAATTATAATTGTATTTTTTGCATATCTATGGTAAAATATAGATAAATAATTATACGGAGGTGTTTATCATGTGTGATAACAACAAATTTTATATCTGTGAGCATTGCGGAAATTTAATCGGTATGATTCACGATGCAGGAGTGCCTATGATGTGCTGCGGTCAGAAAATGACAAAGCTTGAGCCGGGTACAGTTGAAGCAAGCCACGAAAAACATATTCCGGTAGTAAGTGTTGACAACAATACTGTAACCGTTACAATCGGTTCCGTTGAGCATCCTATGACAGAAGAACATCACATCGTTTGGGTATATCTCCAGACCGACAGAGGCGGTCAGCGTAAATGCCTTGAAATCGGAAAGGATCCTGTTGTAACCTTTGCTCTTTCTGATGAAAAACCTGTTGCAGCTTATGCTTACTGCAATCTCCACGGCTTATGGAAAGCTGATATCTAATTATACCACAAATTTATCTACGACACAATAGTTTGAGCCTCCGAGGAGTATTTTCTTGGAGGCTCATTTTATTCGTATATACTGTCAACTATATACTCCCAATTATCAAAAATATTTCTACAAACTGTAGCTTATGTAAGATGTATTAATCTGTTTTACTTTATTATACTTGAATTTTGTGCTGAAAACGGAAAAGAACCTCAACAGCAGTACAAGGGCAGCTTTAATGTGAGAATTCCTGCAGACTTGCACAGAAAAGCAAGTCTTGGTGCATCAGCTAAAAACATTTCATTAAACAGTTATGTAGAGCAAGCTATCGAAATGCAGGTTGCAAAGGATGCCGTTGCACTTTAAAATTCTTTAACAAAATGTCAAGCGGAACCGAGATTTTTTCCGATTTCTCGATTCCGCTTTTCTTTGTTTTTGCATCGCAAATTTTGACACGAGGCATGGTTAAATTGTGCAAACAGTGTCTGCACAATTTCTTTATTATGATGCTATTTATTAAAAGAAGGTGCTGTCGTTTCATTATTCGCAAAAGCATTAGGCCCCGGATCAGACATAGAAAAATACATTCTGGCAGCTTTTGTTGTTCCGAAATCTCTGTTGGAGCCGCTATTTTGCACTTTATTAAAGGCATCACGGAACATTTGATTGTGTGCTTCTTCACGGTTTAAGAGAAAATCTATGGTTTCTCTCACTTTTTTATCATCAATCTGGCGATACAGATATTCATATACAACCTTTGCACGCTGTTCAGATGCAATGTTACTTAAAAGGTCAGCACACAAATCTCCTGTTACAGTAACATAATCTCCTGTCCAGGAATAGCCTGATGAATTTATAAGGCCAGGATTTAGTCCCAAAAGAACATGGGATTGTATTTCGCCTGCTTGTACCTTAGTTGCATCTACATCATGACCGTTGAGTAAATTAATGGTTTGCGCAACCATTTCCATATGCCCAAGCTCTTCAGCAGCTATATCCAAAAATAAATCCTTAATTTCGGGATCCTTGATACGAAAACTCTGCGACATATATTGCATAGCTGCTTTCAGTTCACCATTTCCACCGCCGAGCTGTTCCTGAAGCAGTACGGCATACTGTGGATTTGGTCTTTCAACTTCTACCGGATGAAAAAGCATTTTTTCATGTTTAAACATATTATTACCTCCAATTGCAGTTTTCTGTTTTTATTTTTAGCAATTTAAGGTATATTATTCACAAAGTCGTTTTTCTTTGATTAAGGTATATCTTTTTTTGATATAGTGTTTATGGAATGGGTTTCCGTAATTGGCTCATAAACGCTTTGTATTGCGTTTGAATTTTACAGTCGAGAATTCTGCTTATTTCATTCTACTGTTCTCATAACGGGCAATTCCGCTTGATTCTATTTGCAATTTCATGGAATTTATGTTATACCAAAATAAAGTTAAGTGCGTCGTTTTTTGGCAGTTGAGCATCAGCTTTACAGGGGAGATTTTTGGATAGCATCAATAAAGCATCAAACGGCATAAGGTTCAAAAGAGCAAGTAGCACAAACGGCGGAGCGGTGGGAACAATTTGGACGGTCTTTTTAATTTGACATGACCTCCAAAACCAAGTGCCCAGGGTTCAAGTCCTTGTGCCCCTGCCATACAAAGTGGCTCAAACACTACGTTTGAGCCACTTCTTATTTTTTAATCATTAAAAATTTTTGTGTTTCAAAATCAAATTTCAGAGCATCAATTTTGAATTTTAGTAATTTTTAATTATATTTTTGATGACGGCGCATGGTCTTGAGACTCAAATAATCATGCCCGAAATCAGCATCAATTTCGCATACGGTTGCATCCGTTTCTAACGATTCCGTCTGCTACATCATCATTTTAGCATCACTTGATTTCGTCAATTCTGCCAATTTTGTCTATGGAGAGCAATTCTGCAAGACTATTTTTTAATTCTCGCAGATATTTTTTGTCCAAATACAATTCTGCTTTTCTTTGGTTACTGTATATTAAAATTTGACACATTTAAAAGTTACGGCACGGAGATAATCCGTGCCGTTTCATCAATATAGAATCTAATGCTTTTAAAATATTTATTTCTTATTTTTGTTTCCGATACAACAAATATGAATAGACAGTCGGAATAATAACAAGTGCAAAGATTATTGCCATAAACAGAAATGTTAAATTAAACAGTCCTGACACAACCATTATTATACCGCCGTAAATCCACAGCTTTCCCGCAAGCTTGTGCGTCTTATCCCAATTTTCTTCATCGTGTAATGTCCATGGGAGCTTGATTCCGATTGTGTAATTTTGTTTGCATTTTGGAAGAATAAAGCCAAGCACAAAAAATAAAATTCCCACGAAGACAGGCATTATGCTTTCGACACTTACTTTATATCCCAATGCATTAGCATAGATACAAATTCCGCAAAGCAGTGAGCAAACAGGAACAATGCTTATAACGGCCGTGAACATTTTATTACTTATATTCTTTCTTCTCGGATCGGCGTTTGTTGCGATAATACATATTAAATTCACAAAAGTCAGTATCGCCGGAAGTCCGACTACTGCAAACATTTTACTGCTGTAACCTGTAATTTCACCCTTCCACCCAAAGCTTGTTGCTATATTCTCCGGAAGTCTGTCCCATACAATAAATCCGAAAATCATCGGTAACAATGTAATTATGGCGGAAATAATCATCTTATATTTATTTTGTTTTATCATCGTATTCTCTTTTCAACCA
>JAZRQI010000047.1:0-5147 GCA_045649705.1 Acutalibacteraceae bacterium | reverse complement strand
AAAAATAACAGTGGATGAAGAAAATGAGTTTTTCACAAGTGATGAATATGGTGTTTTATATACAAAGGATAAAGTACAGCTGCAGCATTTTCCCCAGAACTCACCAATTACAGATTATGCAGTCCCTGATGGTACGGAAACATTTCTTACAGGTGCTTTCAGCGGAGTGAAAAATCTGAAAGTTCTTACACTCTCTGCAAGTGTTACAGATGTGGGCGGAAATGATTTTTATACAGGCTTTTTCAACTGTAAAAGCCTTGGAAAAATCATGGTTAGCGAAGATAATCCTGTGTACGCCTCAGACAACAACGGAGCATTGTACAGTAAGGATAAAAGTATCTTGTACTATTATCCCTCAGCCAATATACAGAAAACTTTTGTAATTCCCGACAGTGTCACAACCTGTTATGTAGGTGCATTCAACTATTCAATGCACATTGAAAATGTAGATATGAATAACCTGAAATCAGTTCCCAATGACGTTTTTGTAAGATGCCCTGAATTGAAAGAAATCCGTGTATCTGGAAAAACAACAAGATTTAATTCAAATGTTTTTTCGGAATGTCCCAATGCAGAGAAGATTTACTTTGAGGGAACAAAAATACAATGGAGCGAAATGCTATACCCTGCAAAAGATATTTCAGTACCTGTTGTCTGCTTGAAAAAAGAGATGATAACAAAAGCTGAAACCACAACCACTCTGGAAGAAACAACTGTCAACGAAACTACGACAGAGGAAACAACGCTAAAACAATCAGAACCTATTACGGATAATAACAAAGAAAAACCGAAATTCTACATAATAATCCCTGCAGTGCTGCTCGTGTTGGCAGGTGCAGTAACGGTAATAGTTTTCAAGAATAAGAAGTAATAAAAAACAAGCGTGTACCAAATCGGTACACGCTTGTTCTGTTATCCTTCAATAATAAGAATTTCTTTAACTTCTTTTGTTTTGAGGTCGATTGCGATTGTTTTGATTTCCTGGGGTTTCCAGCTGGATGTGAATTTAACATCAAGAATCTTCAGGTCAATTTCAGCCTCAGTTTCTTTTCCTGCACATTCAAAGGTTCTCAGTACAACTGACTTTCCGTCTTCTGAATATTTCATTGCCTGAATGAGCACATTGTCTGCACCGACTTTAAGTCCGCTGTAAACAGGGGGAAGTTCACCTTTATGGTGAGTTTCCTGATAGAGTTTCAGAGGCATATTGAGAACTTCACTTGTTTTCACAACGTCGGTGAAATCATTTTCACACGGTTTCAGGATATATTCAAATTCCTGTTCACCCTGGTCAAGGAAATCCATCTCATTGTCACGGCTTCTCTGTCCATAGTGGTCAAGGTAAGCACTACCTCTTGCCATAACCATTCTCATTTCGTTGCCCTTTATGCAGAAGCTGTATTTTGAATCGTTGATAAGGGCAATACCGTTGTTCGTATCTTTTTCGCAGACTACAATGAAGCCCTGTGCAGGTTCTTCAAGTCCGTCTGCAGGTTTTCTGATAAATCCGAAAGGCATTGAATAAACTGCCTCAGGGTTTTCCACATTCATCGGGAATGAAAGTTTTGCGATTTTATAATGTTTGTTAAAGTTAAGTTTGCATCTGACAAGGATATCTTTGCTTCCTCTCCAAAGTGAGAAATACTGTGTGAGAGTAGATTTGTTGTAAGTTGTTGTAACTTTGATTGTAGCACGTAAATAACCTGTTTCAACAATTTCTAACTTCGCATCAGAGAACTGACCAATGTCTTTGTTGAAATCAAATGTGCTGTGTGCCCATGTATCAGTATGGAAATCGTCTTCGATGATACCCTTTGCAATAGGTGCAGATGAAAGCTCTTTTCCTGTTTCTTTATCGAAGTAACTGTCAATTGCACCTGTGTGCTTGTTGATTACGATTTTAACTTTGCTGTTTTCAATTGAATTTTCAGTTACGGTGAACTCATTTTCCACAGGTTTCGGCTGATAGTTCTGCTCTTCCTTGAAAATGAAATATGTGCCGTAGCCGTAGGGTTCAAGTTCAACCTCAAACATACACTGCAGGAAGTGGTCGCCGTCTGTGTAAGGCGCACGGATAAGCTGGGAAGGAACTTCGTTGTCGTTTGAGTCAAGAACTCCCGATACCCAGCCGATGCCGAAGCATACTTTTGCTTTAACAGGGAAAGAGTGGGGGTTGAAAACAACCATAGGACATCCTTCGCCCTCGCGAATCCACAATCTGTCACGTTTAATAGAGGGTCTGTATTCAAGGAACTTTGTTGTGTTCACTCTCCAGGAAATTCTTTCAGCACCGAAAGTGCCTACCTGAAGTGCAGTTTCACTTGCATATCCGAAAGCGTTGTAAGCGTCAATGTATGCAGGTTTTATTGAGCAACCTGCAAGGATATCGTGGAACTGGTTGAACATCACGCTTTCCCATGCTCTTTCGATTGACTTGGTCTTAGGCTCTGATTTTGTCAGAAGTGTTGACATAAGGTCGATTTTTTCAGCATATACCAAGTCATTTTCAGCACGTCTGTTCAGTTCTTTGACTTTGCTGTTGGCACTGTAACAACCGCTTGCGTGATGCTGCAAGTCTTCGTTAACTACGGGGATGTCAATCTCATCGATATGTTCATTTACATAATCAAAATAGTCATCTGTTTTTGCATAGATGAAAACGTCTTTTCCAACTTCTTTACGTAACTTTTCAGCTTCATTAAGATGTTCTATAGAGGGACCGCCTCCGTGGTTACCGATTCCGTAGAAAATCATCTGAGGCTGTTCAAGATTTTCGGTGTATTCCCATCTGCCGTCCTGAATACCGCCACCGTAACCTAAGGGGATTCTGAACGCAAGCACGTCACTGCCGTCAGGACTTGTCCAGTGGTGTAGATTTTTCTTGGGAAGATTGGGTTTTTCTTCTCGGTCGTTGGGACGCTGATAGATGTAGTTGTCAATGCCTGACTTTTTCATCAGCTGAGGAAGCATTCCGTTGTGGCCGAATGAGTCAACGTTGTAGCCTGTTTTAACGATTGAACCAAATTTTTCTTTGAAATATTTCTGAGAATAAAGGAAATGTCTTGCAAAAGATTCACCTGAGGGGATGTTGCAGTCAGGCTGAACCCACATTCCGCCTGTAATGCACCAACGACCCTCATTATATCTTTGCCTGATTTCTTCAAACATTTCAGGTTCGCTGAGTTCTATCCATTTATAATAAGAGGCACAAGCAGAAGTAAATATGTAATCGGGATATTCTTTCATTCTGTCAAGTGCTGCTCTGTAAGTCGATTTCACAAGGCTTAAGCCTTCGGGAACTCTCCACTGCCACACAGGGTCAAGGTGAGCGTTGCCGATAAGATGATAAGTTTTTTTCATGTTTTTCGCTCCTTTTCACAAGGAATATTTTCCTTAATTATGACAGAATTATTATATGTTTTCAAGTGTATTCAATAGCCAAAAAAATAACCGTTCACTTGTGTAAAATGACTAACCATATGTGAACAGGATTTGTTTATGAGAAAATCTCTGAAACATATTGAAATTTATGCTCATAAATGGTACAATTACAATGTTAAAAAATAAAATCAAGGAGTGTGACTATGAGTACAAACACAGGTCTTAAGACCTACACAAAAAAAGAAAGAAATATGTACCTTACAGGTCTTCTCGGACAGAACATTCTTTACAATGTTACTAATGTTCTTCTGGTATCTTATTTCTTGCAGAACGTTCTTTACATTCCCGCAATTGTAGTTAGTGTTATTATTGCAATTGCTCGTGTATGGGACGCATTCAATGACCCGATTATGGGTACAATCGTTGACAAAACAAGAACAAAATGGGGTAAATGCAGACCTTATCTTCTCTTTACACCTATCCCCGTTATGGTAATTTCAATTCTTTGCTTCCTTAACTTCGGTTATGACCCCATGATGGGTATTTTTGAAGGCAAAAATGCTTTTGTTGTTATCTGGGCAGGATTTACATATATCCTCTGGGGTATGCTTTACACTGCAGGTGATATTCCGCTCTGGGGTATTACTGCTCTTATGACAGAAGACGAAAAACACAAACAGAAGCTTATCTCTCTTGCTCGTATGGCAGCAGGTGTCGGCGGCGGTGTTGCAGTTCTCGGACTTCAGCCTTTCGCACTTGCAATGTCAGATGTTCTCGGCAGTGAAAGATGGGGCTTCTTCGCAGCAGGTCTTGTAGCTTCGGTTATCGGTGCTATTCTCTTCCAGTTTGCCGGTATCGGTACAAGAGAAAAAATCCAGCCTTCTGAAAAGAAATACACAGTTAAAGAAAACTTCAAGCTTATGTGGTCAAACAAGCCTTTCAGACAGATTCTTCTTTCAGGCTTGCTCAATGCTCCCTCACAGCTTATGATGAACGTTGCATTCACACTTGTTACATACTACTACTCAGGTAAGAATGCAATCATGACACTTGTTTACATTGCACTTCTCGGTGGCGGACTTTTCGTAGGACAGTTTGTTGCTATGGCACTTGTTCCCAAACTCCTTGAAAAGACAACAAAGAAGAAACTTTACAACGGTTCAAAAATCATTTCAGTTGTTCCTCAGCTTATGATTTTCGTTCTCTATGTTCTCTTCCCCACACAGCTTACAAGCTGGCCATTGCTTATCGCAACAGCACTTCTTTTCACAGTTTGCGGTGTATCAATGGGTCTTGTATCAGTTCTTCAGTCACTTATGATTTCTGATGCTGTTGACTATGAAGAATACTATAACGGCATCCGTCCTGACGGTGTGTTCTTCTCAGGTCAGACATTCCTTGTTAAAATCAGCAGCGGTCTTGCAACAATCATCTACGGTGCACTTTGCACATTCGTTGGTTTCACAGACCAGAACATTGCAAACCTTGACAAATTCATTGCAGACGGCGGTGTATTCAGAGAAGCACTTGCAACAAACGAACAGTACTGGGGCTTTGCAGCAATGCTATTCTTCTGTATGTCAGTTCCTCCCGCAATCGGTGCACTTCTCTCAGTTATTCCCACATGGAAATACTGCCTCGATGACGATGAGCACAACAGAATTCTCACAGAACTCAATAAGAGAAGACGCGAAAAAGAAAGCGAAGAAAAATAATAAGATAATAAAATTGACCGGTAAGAAATTCTTACCGGTCATAATTTTTTT
>JAZRQI010000046.1:0-2783 GCA_045649705.1 Acutalibacteraceae bacterium | reverse complement strand
AGAATTTTCTGGAAAATCACATTGCCTATGTCAAAACCGATTATCATTTACACCCTTTTGACTTCTTTCACCGCACCCTGGATAGACTATATTTTCGCATCGGTTATTATGGGTGACAACTACGAAAACTACACCGTTGCCCTGGGACTTTTCAAAATGCTTGAAAAGGAATTTATTCACAACTATTACACCCAGTTTGCCGCAGGTGCAGTTATCGTTTCAATACCCATTGCAATCCTCTTTATCTCCACACAGAAATTCTATGTGGGCGGAGTAACAGGCGGATCTGTAAAAGGATAAAAAATTAACGGGAGGCTGATAGCCTCCCTTACGATATTAAATCAATTTCATTTCAAAATCCGACTCAGACAAGTCTGAGTCCTTTGGGGTAGTGGTTTTTGGCTTTGCCACCGCTTACTTTTACTCCGCCTACTGAACATCCGTCTGCCATAACAACTGCCCAGCCGTTTTCACAATCTGTTGCGAATTCTTCTCCTCGGAGGAATTTATTCATCTCCTCACTGTCAGCAGTAAGTTCAATCTTTCTTCTGAAATCTTTTCCCATTGCCATAAAGAACTGGTGGTGAGGTTTTATGTAATTCTTTGCTATTTCCCCTATTGTCACACCGCAGGAAAATGCGGTGCCTTTTTTTATCTCAAAATCAGGGGTGAAATAAACAGGATTGCCGTTGTACATTATCACCTTTTCTTTATCGTAAGTGTTTAGTGTACTGTCAAGAAAATCGAACACTGTTCTGTCAATTTTTTCAGGCTTTGAAACAGATTTTTTCTTCACTTCATAATATTCATTCTTATTATGAAGAACTGCCATAAACTGTCCCTCACCTTTTGATTTATGAGGATAAAATCTTCTTGCAAAATGAATTTTTTCACAGGTACATCCATCATAGAACACACCGTCTGAGGTGTTGTTTTTCACTTCATTCTTTACAGGGACAATCTCGAATTCAGGATGTTTTTCAAGAAAAGATGCAACTGCCATTTCGTTTTCTTCAAGTGAAAAAGTACAGGTAGCATAGACAATGTAACCGCCATCTTTCAGGCACTTTACTGCGTTTTCCAGAATCTCTGCCTGTCTTTCGGCACACATTCTCACATTGCCCTCACTCCACTCGGCAATGGCTGTATCGTCCTTTCTGAACATACCCTCACCTGAGCAAGGTGCATCAACCATAATAAGGTCGAAGGTTTCAGGGAAAGTCTTTGCAAGTCGGGATGTATCCATACAGGTTGTGACACAGTTTCTGAGACCTAATCTTTCAATATTACCTGTAAGAATTTTGCACCTCGATGGTACAATCTCGTTTGACACAAGAAGTCCCTTTTCACCCAACTTATTTCTCAATTGTGTACTTTTGCCTCCGGGAGCTGCGCACATATCAAGGATTTTCCAATCCTCCTCAATTTCCACACACTCAGCAGGTGCCATTGCACCCGGCTCCTGAATATAAATCATTCCTGCGTGGTGGTAAGGATGATTTCCCGCTTTATCGTAATCAAGGTAAAATCCGTTTTCCACATAAGGAATCTTTTCTTTACCGAAGACATTTATTTTCTCAAAATCTTCCGGGCTGATTTTATCTGTATTCACACGGAAGCCTTTTACGGGAGTTCCGTTTACGGCAGATATGAAGTTTTCAAACTCATCACCGAGAAGTTTTTTCATTCTTTCGGTAAATTCTAAGGGTAAATTTTTCATTATTCTACATTCATCTCCACGTGAAGCATAACCATTCCGACGGATGTCATTGCGGCAGTTTCTGTTCTCAGGATTCTTGAGCCAAGTGACACAATTTTTCCTCCTGATAAAACACTTTCTTCAACTTCATTATCTTCAAAACCGCCCTCAGGACCTATAATAATGCCGATTTTCATTCCTGATTTGATTTCAGAGAGTGCTTCTTTTGTTGAGAGCATACCTCTCTCGCTTTCATAAGGCACTAAGAATAAATCCATTTCTTTTGCTTTTTCCATAGCCTGTCTGAAAGAAAGGACTTCTCCGATTTCGGGAATTTTGCAGCGTTTACTCTGTTTGGCGGCACTTTCAGAAATTGACTGCCAACGTGTGACCTTTGATTTCTTTTTCTTATCATCAAGCTTTACTACACATCTTTTCATCTCAACAGGATGAATTTTGTCAACGCCCAGTTCAACTGTTTTCTGAATAATAAACTCCATTTTGTCACCCTTGGGAAGTGCCTGAAAAAGGTGGATTTCAACAGGTAAATCTGTGTTCTGATAGTTTTCTTCCCGAATTTCAGCAACACAGGTGTCACCGTCAAGACTCATTATTTCGCACAGATGACTCATCCCGTTTTCACTGACGAGAATTTCATCTCCCACGTGCATTCTCACCACATTTTTAATATGGTTGAAGTCTGCACCCTCAATATAGTAACAGTTTCCCTCACGGGAATTATTTTCAACGAAAAAGTTAAACATCTTTCCACCGCCTTTCCTTGTATTATACCAAATAATTTACTCGTTGACAATAGTTCAGAGTATGTGATAGAATATTTTCAAAATAACACGGAGGTGTTCTTTATGATAATTTTCGACTCAGAAAACAAAGTTTTTAAACTTGATACTTGCGAGTCAACATACCTTATCGGCATTTACGATGAGAACTACATTTTAAACTACTATTACGGTGCTCCCATTCCCGAAACTTATGTGGGTGATTTGATTGAAAGACACGTTAACGCTTCTTTCAGCCTTGCAAATCCCGTTATCGGTGAAAACGGATTCACTCCCGACTGTGC
>JAZRQI010000045.1:0-2158 GCA_045649705.1 Acutalibacteraceae bacterium | reverse complement strand
GAAAATGTTTGAAAGCATTGTTGAAACACTGCCCTTGCCGTTTGTACCCGCAACGTGAACAATCCGCAGATTTTTCTGCGGATTGCCAAGTTTTGTGAGCAATGCTTCAATGCGTTCAAGTCCCGGCTTTGAGCCGAATTTCAGAAACGAATGGATATATTCCAGAGCATTGTCGTAAGTCATAATTATACTCCAAGAGATGCGATACTTTCATCAAGCATCTTGATTTTTTCTGTAAGCTTTGCAGCTGCTTCTCTCTGACCTTCAACAACCTTTTCAGGTGCTTTTGCAACGAAACCGGGGTTGTTAAGCTTGTTCATAACAAAGTCAAGATCTTTCTGTGCTGCTGCGCGTTCTTTTTCAAGTCTTGCTTTTTCAGCCTTGAAATCTACAAGCTCATCCATAGGAATGAACATTTTTGCATCTGCAGTGATGATTGATACTGCACCCTGTAAATCGAAATTCTTACCTACTGTAACGTCAGATGCACTTGCAAGTCTCTGCATAAACACACCTGCTTTTGAGAATGTATCTTCAAAGTCACTTTCGATGTAGATATGTGCCTTCTTTGAGGGCGGTACGTTCATTTCTGCTCTGCGGTTACGTACTGCACGGACAGCGTCCATAATTCTGCCCATTTCAGTTTCTTCTGTTTTGAAAACAAGATTTTCGCTGAACTTGGGATATTCGCTAATCATAATTGCTTCGCCATCGTGAGGAAGTGTCTGCCAGATTTCTTCTGTGATGAAAGGCATAAAGGGATGGAGAAGTTTGAGAATATCTGTGAATACATATACAAGCACTGCTCTTGCAGTTTTTGCACCTTCACCGCCTGCCTGGAGACGGATTTTTGCAATTTCAATGTACCAGTCGCAGAAGATGTCCCAGATGAAATCATAAAGCTTCTGAACTGCCATACCCAGTTCAAAGTTTTCAAGATTGTTTGTAACATCCTTTGCCAAATCATTGAGAAGGCTGAGAATCCATTTATCTTCAAGTGCAAGGTCTTCGGGAATGTGAGCTGAAGGCTCATTTTCATCAAGGTTCATAAGAATGAATCTTGCAGCATTCCAGAGTTTGTTTGCGAAGTTACGGCTTGCTTCAACCTTATCGTCTGAGAAACGCATATCGTTACCGGGGCTGTTACCTGTTGCAAGAGTGAATCTCAGAGCATCAGCGCCGTATTTGTCGATGATTTCAAGGGGGTCAATACCGTTACCGAGAGATTTTGACATCTTTCTGCCCTGTGCATCACGAACAAGGCCGTGGATAAGAACATCGCTGAAGGGTTTTTCACCCATATATTCAAGACCTGAGAAAATCATTCTTGAAACCCAGAATGTGATAATATCGTAGCCTGTTACAAGTGTGCTTGTGGGATAGTAACGCTTAAGGTCTGTTGTTTCATCAGGCCAGCCAAGTGTTGAGAAGGGCCACAATGCTGATGAGAACCATGTATCAAGTGTATCAGGGTCCTGATATACTTTTCCGCCGCACTTGGGACAAGAATCGGGTGCAGTCTTTGCAACTGTGATTTCACCGCATTCTTCACAATAGTATGCGGGAATTCTGTGACCCCACCACAACTGACGTGAAATACACCAGTCACGGATATTTCTCATCCAGTGGAAATAGTTTTTATTGAATCTTTCGGGAATAAATCTTACATCGCCGTTTTCAACTGCTTCAATTGCAGGTTTTGCAAGGGGTTCCATTTTAACGAACCACTGAAGTGAAACTCTGGGTTCAACAGTTGTTCCGCAACGATAGCAAGTACCTACGTTATGGCTGTAATCCTCAATTCTTACAAGTGCACCCTCTTCTTCAAGGTCTTTTACAATTGCTTTTCTTGCCTCGAAGCGGTCCATACCTGCATATTTGGGATAATCTTCTGTAATCTTTGCATCGTCTGTCATTACGTTGATAATGGGCAGGTCGTGACGTTTACCAACTTCAAAGTCGTTGGGGTCGTGTGCAGGAGTAATTTTAACAACACCTGTACCGAAATCCATTTCAACATATTCATCAGCAACAACAGGAATCTCACGGTGAACGATAGGAAGAATAAGAGTTTTGCCGATAATATCCTTGTATCTTTCATCGTTGGGGTTTACTGCAACTGCTGTGTCACCGAGAAGTGTTTCGGGACGTGTTGTTG
>JAZRQI010000044.1:0-6076 GCA_045649705.1 Acutalibacteraceae bacterium | reverse complement strand
CTTTAAAAAACAATGTAATGTCATTAAAAAATTCTTCTGTTTTTTCTTTAAAATTCATATCTTCACGTACATATGAGAAGAAGTCTTCTCTATCAGAGCAGATAACAGTTCCATTGGGAGCCACAAGCTCGGCAATTACGGAATAATCTCCGTGAGTAACAGATGTTATTTCAGCGTATGTCGGAACACCTGATGGGGAATATTTTGTGTGTTGCATCGTGCAACTGTCACCCTCTGTTCTCCATACAAGCTTTGCATCTGAGTGTTCACCGGGATAATATTTGATATGAAATTCTGCGGTTTCGCCTTTTTGGAGCTGGCTGCTACTATACATATCGTGGTGCACAACAATTTCGCAATATACTTCAGGCTCTTCACCGTTGTAATACATATCATCGCTTGCATTGTCGCTTATGCCCCAACCATACTTTGGTTTTCGGTGTTCAATACTGATTATTTCACCTGTTACTAAATCAGGACGAAGGGTAGTCCATGACCTCTGTTCTACCTTATTCCATTCTGATTCGGTTCCGGCATAGCAGCATGCAAGAGTGATACGGTCCGGGTGCTCTGCTACGAACGAACCCGAATAATAATATTTAAGACTTTTCGGAAGATTGACTCTGTGATACATTCTTGGGTAGAGACCGAATGCATCGTCGCCGATACCTGTAACACCTTCTTCAACGGTTATAACCCTGATATCATCAAAATAATCATACCAAGGCGGAATAAGGGGAGAGGAAATTTCAACACCTTTTTCCGATATGTAATAAAAAGGTGTTTCGCCTTCACCGCTGATAACAAGTTCTCCGTCATCGTAAAAAGTCCATTTAAGGTTGTCACCCTCTGCACCGCAAATGCCTGAAGCAAGAACATTTCTTTCTTCAGACGCAAAGGCATTTACTGTGGCACAAGTACCGAAAATAAAAATTACTGCGAGAAAAACTGATAATACTTTCTTAAACTTCATAGCATTCACTCCTTATTCTGTTTATTATTTTTTCTTTTTCCAAAGGGAGAATATAATACCTGAAATAGCAAGAGGAACAATTATAAGAATTATGATCCACTTGATTTTGTTGACAGGTTCTTTTTCTTCTTCCTGAACATCATTGTCTGATGCGTTGTTTTTGAGTTCATCAAAAACATTCATAATACCAGTTGTGCTTTCAGGAACAACAGTTGTTCCGTCTTCAGGTATAGTTGTTACAACACTTTCTGCCGTTTCACCCGGTTTTGTCGGCTGAGGTGTGATAAGTGTTGGTTTCTCAGCAGGTTTTGTGGGCGTTACAGGTTTCTGTACAGTGTCAGTATCTTTTGTGGTATCAACTGTGAAATATGCCATCTGGTCTGTGGGCATCCAATTTTCTGCAGGCAGAGCCATAATTGCCATTTTGTATTTTCCGCCGGGTTTAAGCTCTTCACTTGTAAATGTACGTGAAGTTTTAGGAGAGGTGAATTTTTCTCCGGGCCATAACATCTCAAAATAACCAGTTCTTTTTTCATTGTGTACATAGATAGTGTCATATTTATAAACGCGGTAAGCATTTGCTCCGGGAACAGGATTCCAGGATACTGTAACCTGTCCGTTTTTAACTTTTACGTTAATTTTATCTGTTGTGCCGGGGATAATATCATAACGACGCATAGCCTTGTATCCGCTTTTAAGATATGTAACAGTTAAATGGTGAGCACCTGTTGATTTACTGTCAGACATATATTCAATAGAATATTCATCAGGAGAAGCTATACTTCCGTCTTCCTTTTTAACTATCAATTTAGGTTTAATTACTTTTCCTGTGTAAATATACTGTGTATTGACTTCTCCGTTTTCAAATGTCACAGAAATTTCGTCATCACTCTTATCGGTCGTTGTTTTTTCCACTGTAGTTTTTTCTTCTGCAGTGGTTTTCTCTTCTGCGGGAGTTGTTTCTCTTTCTGTTGTTTTCTCTTCCGCAGTAGTTTTTTCCTCTACTGTTGTTTTTTCTTCTAAAGTGGTTTTTTCTTCTACAGTGGTTGTTTCAGCCACAGTAGTTGTTTCAGCCGACACAGGCAAAACACTCATCCAAAATAAGCATAAAGCCATAAGCATAGTTGTTACTCTGATAAACTTTCTCATTTTTATCACTCCTGTTTTTTATAATTACCTCTATTATTTAGTCAACGAAAAAACTAAATGTAACAGTTTTTTTACATTATATCATATTATTTTGTTGTTTTGTATACAAATTTTATTATTTTAATATATTTTTTAGTGATTTTAATAAGTTTGTTATTTTTATTAACAAAAGTAATATCAGTTCATAACAAGCCACACCTTTGCTGATTATTCATTCTATGAATATTATATTCAAATAAATTATTATTGTCAAGACTATTTTATGTACAATTTGAATATAAGGAGTGATTGGATTGAAAAACATTAAGCTTATCAGAGTAACAAAAGATTACACACAATTAAAAGTTCAGATGGACACAGGAATAAGTCAGAGCACCCTTTCCAAATACGAATGCGGAGATTTGATGCCCACAACGGAAAACCTTTTGATTCTTGCAGATTATTACAAAACAAGCCTTGATTTTCTGATGGATTTAACAAGCGAAAAATCGCCCTATCCCCCAAAAGAAAATCAGTAAGTTATTAAACTATTTCGATAAAATCTTATTACTTTATTTAATTTGTGGACATACGCATTTAAAGTGTTATTCTTTCGACGGTAATAAAAAAATAAATCCGAACGCATCACCAATTACGGTAATTGAGTTCGGATTTATTGCATTTGGCAGGGACAGAAGGACTTGGTCTCGCCTGCCGGCTCGGTCGGTGCTTCTGCTTCGCAGAGGTCTCCACCGGAGACCCGCACCCCTCGGCACGCGGTTTTGGAGCGAGATACCTTTTTAACTCTTTTTGTAAACCGCTACCCCTGTTTCAACTTTTACATAAAAAAAGATGTCTCAAGGAGTTGAAATCCTTGAAACATCAAGCTTTGGCAGGGGCAGAAGGACTTGAACCCTCGGCACGCGGTTTTGGAGACCGCTGCTCTACCAACTGAGCTATACCCCTATATGTAGTTGGTGGGCCATCAGGGACTCGAACCCCGGACCAACCGGTTATGAGCCGGTTGCTCTAACCAACTGAGCTAATGGCCCAAGTCATTTTTGACTGCCCTAATATTCTACTATAATAGTTTTGAAATGTCAATAGTTTATTCAGAAGTTTTCCAAATTATTTTATTACTGACTATTTTCTATTTAAAAATCTCCTCAAATCCTTCGCTTCGCTCTAGGATGATGAGGAGATTTATTTAGTGTTACTTTTTTCTGAATCGTGAAAGAATCTGCTATACTTGTTTTTTCCATACAATGTGCTATAATAAATTCGGGCGGTGACGATATGAATATTTGGCAATCTTTTGAAAAGAAAAACTGTTCTGATTTTGAAAACCACGGTATTTCCTTTCACTATGAAAAAGGTGTTGACAACGACCTTAAAAAATTATATTTATCATTTGCAAAATGGCTGAGAAAAAGCTATGTTTTTCCTGTTCACATAAATATCTATATTTTAAACTGTGAAAAAATCCGCCTTCGCAACGGACAATTGTCGTATGGCTGTTTCCGTTGGTATCCGGAAAGAACTCCGCTAATCAAAATCCCTTCTGCTGTCGAAAAAGATTTACTGAAAGAATATACAACAGAAGAAATTCACGAACAGATATTATCTTCACTTGTCCATGAACTTACTCACTATTACCAATGGGTACTTGATTCAAAACAAAGTAATTCCGTCAGTGAACGTCAGGCAAACTACTACAGATACAGAATTATTGAAAAATATTTAAGCGATATATAATAAAAGGAGTAAGATTTATGAAAAAAATTGTTTCAGCATTTATTTGTGTGATTTTGTTGCTATTTACTTTATGCAGTTGTAGTAGTGAACCCATATACGGACTGTCCGAGGGATGTTATATGCTTAACATAACGAGCGATACATATCCGTCTCCGAGTATTGATTTTGACTTAGAAAACAACACTTTTACTTTTAATTACGACATCCTTTCCTCATACTTTTCGCACGGTACGTTCAGCATATCAGACGGAAAGGTTATTGCGAAAACTGATGACGGAAAGTACACTTACATTTTTGAAATTACAGATAATGATACAATCACATTTATCCAGAACGGTTCTTCAGAAATAAAGATAACCGATGCACCGGACTCATTTCGTGTACCGCAAGTCTTTGATGGTGCTGAATTCAAATTCTTAGAAGAATAAAAATATACATAACGGGTCACCTCAAAAATTTTTGGTGACCCGTTATTTTTTATTTCACTGCATTATAAAGAACAATTACCGCTTTGGGTGTATCGTTGATTGTAAGTGTCATTCCCTCTGTCATCAACTGTTTGCCTGTTTTCTGATATTTTGTTTCAGGGAAATCGTAATCGTAAACTTCATAAAGTGTATTACTTTGGAGTCCGTTGAAAACAAGATGGTATGTGTTTTCTTTCACATTTTCTCTCTTGTAAATGAGAGCCATACCCTCTTCGGCATCTGTGTCAAACTGCATTGCAAGGTACTTTTCAGTATCAAGTTTGCCACAAGCAAGAGGATAATAATTGCCCACCATATTCTTTCTGATATCAAAATATTCAAGGCGCTGTGAACAGGAAATAATATTTGTTCTTTCTGCATATTCACCCTCTACATAAGCACATGTACCATTGTAGGGATACCAGAATGAAATGCCGTAGGTCTGTGCCTGAGTTGCCTGTAAAATATCGGGCTTTGAGTTACCCTCTCCGTCCATACAATTGTAGTCGTCTCTCCAGAGAGGAATTGACCTTCTTGACATTTCAATATCAAGACGTTTACCGCCTGATGCACAGTTGTCAATTCTGAGACCGGGAATTTCTTCAAGCAAAGTATCAAAGAATTTATAAAGGTTTGTTACATAGTGATTTTCAGTTATACCTTTTCTGCCGTCTTCCCACTGTTTATCTGCCTGCTCCCAACGAGGAAGAGGAGTAAAGTTGCTATCCATTCTGAAACACTTAACTCCGTTGTAACGTAATGATTCCAGCATATAATCGGTAATGTATCTGAAAGCTCCTTCATTTGCGAAGTTGACAACGTTCGCCTCATCATTATCAGGATTCAGGATAAGCCAACCGTCGTTCTTTATACAGTCATTATAGGTTTGCGTATCTTTACAGCAACGCTCAATTTCATACCAGAGAAGAAGACCAAGTCCCCTTTCTTCAAGAAGTTCTGATATCTCACCAAATCCGTCAGGGAATCTTGCAGGGTCAGCATACCAGTTACCGACACTGTCTGACCAGTTGTTTCTTAAAGGATACCAGCCGGCATCTACCCATGCATAGTCAAGTAAATATGTCCATTCCTCAGGAATATTTCTGACATTCTGAAGAACCTGTTCTTCTGCAACACCGGGTACTTCAACACCGATACCGGTTGTTGCAACCTGTTTTGTACCCTCAGGGCAAACGCAGTCCATTATATAATTACGGAAATGGTTAAAACCTTTAAGGGCATTATCTGAATCATAGAAAGTAAGAGAAATCAAAGGTGAACGCACTTCTTCATCGGGAAGAAGATAACCTTTGAGGTTCTGCTGTTTTGCTTTAATCTTAGCACCGTCAGAGTCTTGAGCAAGTGATGTGTACCACTGACCTGACCAACCCACTGCAAGAACAACACCGCCGTCTTTTCCGTTGATATTGAAATAAGGCAGGAAAGACTCTGTTCTGCCACCGTTTGCACTGAATACCATAGGCAACAAAGCAAGTTCAGACCTCATCATCTCATAATCATCTGCTTCAGAAAAAGCACCCTGAGTGAAATATACCTCTGTCTTTTTACCTGTGGGAAGTGTACAATCTGCACCATAGAAATTTGAAATAACGGGAGATTTTTCATCACCATTATTTTTAATATAAACTGTCCAGTCGCAAGAGGCATTTTCTTCATAGATTGTTGCCTCAACTGTTGCTGTGATATCACTCTTTTTGTGAGTAACAGTAATATATGTAGTTTTACCTCCGCG
>JAZRQI010000043.1:0-3575 GCA_045649705.1 Acutalibacteraceae bacterium | reverse complement strand
CCAAAGTTTCAGGTAGTCAAGGGAGGCATCATAAACCTTTTCGATAAAAGCCTTGTCACCTGTATATTCGTAGTAGGTGAGGAAGCCTACGATTCCTGCTAACTGCTGAACGGGAAGTTCAAAATAGTCACCGCTTATAGGAACAACAGTCTGCAGCACTTTTGTGTCGTGGGCGTGAGAAAGCATCGCCTCCACGCCTTTTTGATACAGCAGATAGGAATTACTGTCCATGGAGTACATTGTCATAATCATTTCACTTGTAACATCGCCCCACCATTGTGCCCTTTCTCTGTCGGGGCAATCCATAAAATTGTCACGCATGGTAACATAGAGAGTACGCAGAGATTTTTGCCACAGAGAATTCATAAATTCATCATCGCACTTGAAATCACCGCAGAATGAACTGTCATATCCCGTTTCACGGTACTTGAGAGAAACGACTGTTACACCTCTCGGTATTTTATAAGTAATATGCTCTCCGTTAAACCAGCCTGAAGCCTCAAACTCCTGTTCTCCTTCTTTAGTTATATAGGTAGTTGAAACTGCACCGATTAAAGTGTTTTCCGTTGTTATACGAATCTTTTTGCCTGCAGGTGCTATTATTTTAAGATAGGGAGTAAGCTGTGCGTTATATGGAATATCTACGGTGATTTTTTCACCGAAAAGTTTCTTTACGGTATAGTTTTCATAATTCTTTGAATTCTCATAATCTTTGAGACCGTAATCTTTCAAAAAAGGTATTCCTCTCGGATAAAGCTTGCCGTAAGCACCATCGCCACCGACAGCATATTCGGTTGCATTTTCCCAAGATGAAACATCATAAGATTCATTTATCCAACCGCCCAAATCTTTTCTTGCATCGAAATAAATACTGTATTCGGGAAGTCTGTAGTTAGGGGGATAGAGAGGGCTGTCAACGAAAGCCACGTTTCTTTTTACTTTCCAGCTTTTGTCAGAAATTATAGTGATGTTTTCGTCTATGGCTTCAAAAAGGAATCCTCCCTGACCGCTACTGTTGTAGGAATAGCTTGTTTCGTTATCCCAGAACCACACCAAAGCACAAACCCTGTTTTCACCCTCTTTGAGATAGGGGGCAATATCTATGCTATCATAATAGCCACTGTTTTCATTGGGGCCACGTTTGACACTTCCCTCAAAAACAACGGTTTCTCCGTTTATGTAAAGCCAATATTTCGAGTCGGCTGAGATGTGAGCAATAAGTTCTTCAGGTTTTCTTTCAAGATTTACCTTTTTATTAAAACACATCCAGACATTTTCTTCTGTCAGATTTTCCTTATCCCAGATCCACTTTGCTTTCCAATCGGTTTTTTCTTCCGTAGAAATCACACTGTATTCGGGAATACTGTCGGGAATCTCGTAATCATTTGTATACGTTATCATTGCTGTTTCACCCCACGAAAAAACTGAAGTAATAAAAGCTGCTGCTATTGCAAGATAAGAAATAATTGTCTGTAAAAATTGCATAGGAACCTCCCTGATATTATCTGCGGTAATAACCCTCGTTTATAAAAATGAAACCCTATCAAAGAGTTGGATAAATCGGAATTTAATCGGTACTTATATTCCTATAATTTCTCTGATTGATTTTGCATCAACATCATTCAGACTGCAATTCTGCGAAACGGAGATGTATGCCGCAACACCTGCAGCCTCACCAATTCCTATGCAGATAGGCATTACCCTGAAATTTGAATGTGCCATATGTGTACCCGAAATGTTCCTTCCGCAAAGCAGAAGGTTTTCTTTAATTTCAGGAATAAGACAGCCATAAGGAATTGTATATCCTTTATCCTGCTTAAAATGCTTTTGTACCCCTGTTTTGTCAAGGCCGGCTCCCGTAATATTATGCACATCAAAATTGAAGTAAGCATCTTTTACAACATAATCGTCAAAGACTTTCGCTTCAAGAATATCCTGCTCATTTAAGGTGTATTTACCCTTGAAATGTCTTGTTTCACGAATGCCCATAAGGGATGCGGAGCTGATAACATAACATTTTTCGTAACCGGGAACAAATTTACGCAGATATTTAACTATATCATCCATCTGTCTGCGACAAGTGAGCGTTGCCTTTGTTAAATCCTCCGCATCTGTACCGTCAATATTAACAGCATTTGTCATATTGCAGGTAACAATACCGGGAAGTGTTGATTTATATGTAAGAATATGTCCTGCAGGATAAGGAATATGTTCTTTTGCAAGTGCCTGAAGTTCACCGTTCGGTGTTTCATAAGTTGATTCAAATGAACCTAAAAATACTGCTCGGTCATAGTCAACACCGCCGACTTTGAACATAAGTGTTGCGGGTTGCATTTTATTATCGCTTTCTCTGCCGAGAACAAATTCTGCTCCTGCTCTTGCGGCAATATCTCCGTCACCCGTAGCATCAATAGTGATTTTGGCATAAATATCCGTTTTGCCCGATTTGTTGATAACAGTTGCACCGAGAATTTTATCTCCATCGCAGATGGCATCCTCAGCAAAAGTATAAAGCATAACTTTGCAACTAACCTGACAAAGCATTTCAAGATAAAGTGTTTTCAGCTTTTCAGGGTCTATCAGGTTGGTGATTTCGTTTTTGAATTCACCCTCATTATTTTCAGATGTTCTTTTCAGAATTTCATAATACAAAGGACTTCCGCAACTGCCTGTCCAATGGCTCATAAGACCTGAAGTTGAAATTCCGCCAACATCTCCGCTTTGTTCAACAAGAATAACCTTTGCACCATTTTTTGCAGCAGTATATGCCGCTGCAAAGCCGGAAGGACCGCTTCCGAGAACAAGAACATCGGTATGTAATTCAAACTTTTTAATCATATTTAACACCCTAAATCGTAAATTGGAATTTGTCATAAAAAATAATATAGCATCAATAAACAATATATATCGGTGTATTGCTGACAGTCAGCTTCCTGCCGATACATATTTCATTGCCGTACATGTCGAAAGCTTTGTAATAACCTTCGGGTGCAGCGGTTTTAGTTTTATCGCCAAGACTGTAATATACTTCGATTTTATTTCCGTTTGTCTTGTATTCGTCAATCACAAGATTCTTTTCGTTTGAAATATTCTTCACAAAATCCGCATTACCAAGAAAACGGATAACCGTTGCGTAAGAAATGACGGCTTCGCTTGGTTGCAGGTATTCGTTGAAAAAAGCAAAGTCATTGATATCGTTTTCAGGTGTGACTGTTTTTCTGAATGAGAATGAAACAAAACCACTTGCTCCTGTTGAGCGGGTGTAAAGTGCTTTACAGGCGATTGTTGCCGCATCTGTACCGCTTACTCCGCTTTCGCTGTTGAAACCGCTGTCTGAAAGTCCTGCTGATTTTGTGAGGGTAAGCATCTTGCTCATATAGTCATAGTAATTATCAAGATAATCGTGGTTGTGATAGCCGAAATTATCGAGCAGATTTTTGCTCATCAGCTCTGCAGATTTCTGATAGAAAACAAGATTGCTTTCTTTTTCTGCAACCGCAAGTCCGCCCGAATAAACATACGCTGAAGGATTTTCAGCTTTAATTATAGTTGCAGTTTTTTCAAGAAGTGAAAAA
>JAZRQI010000042.1:0-6384 GCA_045649705.1 Acutalibacteraceae bacterium | reverse complement strand
AGTTACCTTTCTGTTTTTCTGAAAAAGCCTGATGCAGAGGCTGAAATTTACGGCAGTGACGCTTACCCCGAAATTGAGGGTACTGCTTATTTTCATCAGACAAAAAACGGTGTCATTGTGGGTGCAGAGATTTCAGGACTTCCGACACCGAAACAAAATTGCTCAAATCCCGTATTCGGTTTTCACATTCACGAGGGTTCTGAATGTACAGGAAACAAGGCTGACCCTTTTGCCAATGTGATGAGTCACTATAATCCCCGCAATTGTCCTCACCCTTTCCACGCAGGAGATTTACCTCCCCTGTTCGGTGCTGACGGTTATGCTTTCTTTGTTTTTCTTACTGACAGATTCACCGCACGCGAAATTATCAGCAAAACTATAATCATACATTCTTCCCCTGACGATTTCACAACTCAGCCGTCAGGAAACGCAGGAACAAAAATTGCCTGCGGTGTAATCAGATAACAAAAAATCCATTAAAACTGCTCGAATTTTCGGGCAGTTTTTTCGTTGACAAAATACGGCCCTTTGAATATAATTAGTTAGGTAACTAATTAATTAGGTGGTGTTTTTTTATGCACGATAAACCTCATCATTTCGGGCAGTCAAAACCTGATTTTGACAAATTGACCGAGGGTATGCTTTTTAACGATATATCCCGTCTTTTTGACGGACGTGTCAGACGGGAAACAGAAAGGGCAGGTTTCCCCCAGGGGTACAGAAGAATTGTTTTTCACCTCTCTCAGAATGATTCTCTTACTCTCAATGAACTTGTAAAGCTGACACATATGAAAGCCCCCTCAATCAGCGTACAGCTGAGTAAAATGGAACAGGAAAAACTCATCACGAGAAAAGCCGATGAAAATGACCTGAGAAAAAGCTATATTTCTCTGACTGAAAAAGGCAAGGAATGTGAAAAGTTTTTCATTTCAAAATGCAAAGAAACCGAACAGGTTATGTTTGAAACTTTTTCGGAAAACGAAATGGAAATACTCAAAGGTTATCTGAAAAGAATTACAAACAATCTTATTGAAGATATGGAGGAAAACAGATGAAACTTTTAAAATATATGAAACCATATTGGTTTCTGGCACTTATGACACCTCTGACTATGATTGGTGAAGTTTTTATTGACCTGACACTTCCCACTCTTATGTCAAAAATAGTTGACGACGGTGTTCTAGGTCACGACTTTGAACTTATTATCAAAACAGGTCTTCTGATGCTGTTACTCGCTGTATGCGGTGGTATATTCGGTGTAGGCTCATCTGCTTTCAGCGGTGCTACATCACATTCTTTCAGCCGAGACCTGAGAAACGATGCTTTCGCAAAGGTTATGGACCTTTCTTTCCAGCAGACAGACAAGTTCACAACAGGCTCACTTGTTACACGTCTTACTACTGACATCAACCTGATTCAGCAGTTTGTTGATTTGGTTCTGAGAATGTTCGTACGTTCATTTATGATGTTCGGCGGCGGTATTATTATGATGCTCAGGCTTAACATTGACTTCGGTATTGTGCTTCTTATCGCACTTCCTATTGAACTTATCTTTATGTTCGTTATCATCGGCAAGGCATCCCCCATTTTCAAAATACTCCAGAAGAAACTTGACAAAGTTAACAGCGTTGTTCAGGAAAACGTTTCAGGTGCAAGAGTTGTAAAGGCTTATGTCCGTGAAGATTTTGAAACAAAACGCTTTTCAGGTGCTAATGATGATTTGACAGGTACTGCCCTTCGTGTACAGAAAATTATGGCCGTTCTCGGTCCCGTGCTTACAATCGTTCTCAACGTTTCTGTTGTTGCAATTATTTTCATCGGTGGCGAGCAGATTGAAAATGTGGCATCAGAAATGAAAGTGGGCAGTATTATGGCTGCAATTACTTACATTACTCAGATTCTTATGTCAATTACAATGGTAAGTATGATGTTTATGTCTATCACAAGAGCAAAAGCATCTGCTGAAAGAATCAGTGAAATTCTGAACACTGACCCCGTTATCAGAACAGGTGACATAAAAATCGACTCCATTGACGAAATCGAATTTGATAACGTTGACTTTTTCTACCCCGGTTTTGAGGGTAAAACAGTCCTTAACAACCTGAACCTTAAAATCAAAAAGGGTGAAAACATTGCCATTCTCGGCTCTACAGGTTCGGGAAAAACTTCACTCATTAACCTTATCCCACGTTTTTACGATGTATCAGAGGGTTCACTTAAAATCAACGGTATTGACGTTCGCGAAATTAACCTTGAAAGTCTCCGCAACAGAATCAGCGTAGTTATGCAGAAAACTGAACTTTTCTCAGGAACAGTCAACTCCAATATGCGTTGGGGTAACGAAAGTGCAGATGAAGCTGAAATTATTTCTGCTGCGGAAATCGCACAGGCTGACGAGTTTATAGGTAATATGCCCGACAAATACGAGGGTTACGTTGCTGAAAAAGGTGCATCACTTTCAGGCGGTCAGAAACAGCGTCTTTCAATTGCACGTTCAATTCTCAAGAAACCTGATGTTCTCATCTTTGACGACAGCACCTCTGCTCTTGACCTGTCAACAGAGGCTCGTCTCCGCCAGAAACTTTTTGAAAAACTGAAAGGCACAACAGTTATCACCATTGCTCAGAGAATTGCAAGTGTTAAAAACTGCGACAGAATTGCGGTTATTGACGACGGCACATTAGTGGCAATCGGCTCTCACGAGGAACTGCTTGAAACAAGTGAAGTTTACCGCGATATCTATGAATCTCAGATGAAGAAAGGAGATGTTGTAAATGCCTGAAATTAAAAATGCACCTCCTAAAAGAGATGAAAAAATGGGTCCTCCCATGGGCAGACCCGGCAGAGGTCCCGGTCCTGTTATGCACGTTGAAAAAGCAAAAAACACAAAAGGCACTCTCAAAAAACTTATCTCCTACATCGGTTCAAGCAAGTACCTTTTCATTTCACTTGCCGTTGTAATGATAGTTATCACAGTTTTAAACCTTGTTGCTCCTGCACTTCAGCAGAAGGCCATTGACCTTATCACTCTCACAGAAGACAGACTGACAGTTGACAGACCTGAGTTTTTCAGAACACTTATAATTCTTCTTATCACTTACGGAATTTCTTCAATGTTTACGTATTTTCAGGGACTTTTCTCTGCAAAACTTTCAACTGCAACTGTGAGAAAACTCCGTTATGACCTTTTTGCAAAACTCGTAAAACTTCCCATAAAATACACAGACACTCACAACCACGGTGACATTATGAGCCGTATGACAAACGACGTTGAGAACATTTCAAACACAATTTCGTCATCTGTGGGTGCTCTCATTTCTGCGGTACTCAGCGTTCTCGGCTCAATTGTGATTATGGTTCTCTATTCCCCTCTTATGACGCTTATAAGCATCCTGACTGTTGTGCTTACCATTATCGTCAGCACAAATATGTCAAAATATATGCGCAAGTTCTACAAGGAACAGCAGACTGTACTCGGTGAAATGAACGGTCACGTTGAAGAAATGGTTACAGGCTACAAAACTGTAGTGGCTTTCTCAAAGCAACAGAAATCAAAAGATGAATTCAACTCAATTTCTTCACGTTTCAGAAAAGTTGCAATCAAAGCACAGATCCTCAGCGGTTCTATGGGTCCCCTGATGAACATTATTTCAAACTTAAACTTTATTCTCGTTGCCCTTTCAGGTGCTTACTTTGCTTTCAAGGCATCACCCATCGGCGGTGTGTGGGCTCCTGACGGAATAATTACTGTGGGCGTTATTCAGGCTTTCATTCTTTACTCAAAGCAGTTGTCACGTCCTATCAACGAAATCGCAAACCAGTATGCACAAATTCAGAACTCAATTGCAGGTGCAGAAAGAATTTTCGCAGTTATGGACTCAGAACCTGAAAAAGACAACGTAAAACTTGATTTCAATGCCAAAGAAGTCAAGGGTAACATCAGTTTCAGAAATATCCGTTTCGGATATAACGAAGAAAAAACGGTTCTCAATGATTTCTCACTTGACGTAAAACAGGGTCAGAAAATCGCAATCGTAGGTGCTACAGGTTCAGGCAAAACAACAATTGTAAATCTCCTTACACGTTTCTACGATATCGACAGCGGTGAAATTACAATTGACGGTAAGAATATTTTCGAAATTCCAAGAGATGAACTGAGAAAAACAATCGCAATTGTTCTTCAGGACACTGTTCTTTTCAGTGAAACAATTGAACAGAATATCCGCTACGGAAATCTTGAAGCAAGTGAAGAAGACGTAATAAATGCTGCCAAAACGGCAAACGCTGACAGGTTTATTACAAAACTGAAAGACGGATATCAGACAAGACTTTCAGAAGGCGGCAGCAACCTGAGTCAGGGACAGAGGCAGTTACTGTCTATCGCAAGAGCAGTCCTTGCCGACCCGCCGATTCTCATCCTTGACGAGGCAACCTCATCCGTTGACACAAGAACTGAAATGCGAATTCAGTCCGCAATGGTGAAGCTTATGGAAAACAGAACAAGCCTGATTATTGCTCACAGACTTTCAACTATCCGCGATGCCGATAAGATTATCGTTATTGATAACGGCACTATCGCAGAAAGCGGAAACCACGAAGAACTCCTGGAAAAGAAAGGCTGCTATTATAACCTTTACAACAACCAGTTTGCAGGAATAGAAACCTGATTGACAAATAAACCTCCCTGTGTTAGAATACAATCTAACGTCAGGGAGGTTGAAATTTATGTCTTTATCAGAACTTTTCATAATTGCCATAGGACTTTCTATGGACGCTTTTGCAGTTGCAATCTGTAAAGGTCTTTCAGTGCAGAAAGCCAAAATAAAACATATGGCGATTACAGGTCTTTATTTCGGTATTTTTCAGGCAGGTATGCCCCTACTCGGTTATTTTGTAGGAAAACAGTTTGCTCAGTACATAACCCGCTTTGACCACTGGATAGCATTTGTTCTTCTTGGTCTTATTGGTGCAAATATGATAAGAGAATCTCTCTCAAAAGAAGACGATGATGATGAAAAACAAAATGACTCTTTCGGTTTTAAAGCAATGTTTCCTATGGCAATTGCCACAAGCATCGATGCTTTGGCAATAGGCGTTTCTTTTGCACTTCTGCCCGATGTCAACATTGTTCCTGCAGTTTCATTCATCGGTGTTACAACCTTTGCATTTTCTTTTGCAGGTGTTAAAATCGGTAACGTTTTCGGTGTGAAATTCAAGTCAAAAGCCGAATTTGCAGGCGGTGTGATTCTAATTCTTATGGGACTTAAAATTCTGCTTGAACATCTTGGAGTAATAAACTTTTAATAAAAAAATCCCTGTCACGTGACAGGGATTTTTATTATTCATTATCTGGGACGGGGACCCCATTCGTTATCGCCATCGCTGTCTTTACAAAGCTGAACAAGGTAAAGAATCCAACCGACAATGGGAATAATATTTATAAACATATATGCTCCCGACATTCCTGTATCATGAAGTCTTCTGACAGCAACTGCAAGACCGGGAATAAAGAAAGCAACAGATACTATTGAAGAAAGGTAATTGATAGTTATTTCTCCGCCAATCTGAGTTGAAAAAGGAATCATACCTGCTGCCAAACTCACAAGAAATGTAAACAGGTATGCCCACCAGTATTCACTTCTTGTTGAACGGCCTTTAAAGTTTGCATAGTTCTTGAAGAACAGTTTTACCGCAGTTTTGAAATCAACCTTACCTGCATTGGGAGAAACGGGCTCTTCGTACATATTACCGTACTGATATTCCTGATTTCCCCAAGGTGCTGAATCAAACTGTTCCTGTCTGATATTTATTTTTGCTCCGCACTCAGGACAAAAGCTACCGTTCTGAGGCAAATCTTTTCCGCAATTAGGACAAAACATAAGGAAAACCTCCTTTGAATATATATTCAGATTTCATCTGACAAATTTATTATACATTTTCAAATTATAAAACACAAGTACATTAACGAATGTTTTACATAATTTTTATCTTTTCAGCAAATCTACCATTGCAAAGTGGTCTGTGAAGAATTTCTGTGTTCTTTCTGTTTCTGCACCGAGACCAATTACTGCGCCATGGTGTCCTCTGAGAGTTTCTGAAACGTACCATACTCCTCTTTCATATTCTGCATCTTCCTCTGTGGGGAAAGGTAACGAATTTTCACCTGTAGGACATTTTGCAGAAACAACGTTCACGAGTCCGTCATTCTCCTGCCAGGTTTCGTCAATAACTATTCCCCCTGCAGTTGTGCCTTTGTAAGAGCCCATTGCAAATGCCACAGGATAAAGAAGTGCGAATGTGCCCTGTACGGGGACCTGACCTTTAAGAAGTGAGCCTTCTTTTGTGGTTGAATAAACATAAGAGAAATAATATACATCTTCAACT
>JAZRQI010000041.1:0-7229 GCA_045649705.1 Acutalibacteraceae bacterium | reverse complement strand
GAGAGTAGGTGTCATAGTCATATTGAATCTTCCGTCTTCAGAAATGAATTTCCAAGGCTCCATAAATCTGCCTTTGGGGAAAGTTTCGACATCGACCGCACCGATTTTGTGAATTTTGCCGTCATAGAAAAGACAGGTTTCGGTGGCGTTTGATTCATTGCCGATAGCCCATGTTATTTCAAAACCGAAAAGATGTTTTTCTCCGTTTTCATCAGTTATATACTGACTTCCGCTTCCCCAATACCATACCATTTCGTGGATGGTGTTCACTCGTCCCCAGTCAAGAGAACAGAAAGCCCTGTCTTTTGAAAATTCATAAACATAATCACCGAAAACAAATTTGCCTCCGCAGGGCATACAGAGCTGTTTTGTGGTCATAAAATATTTGGTTTTATCCTCATCAAATGGGAAAACTGTTGTGATACTTTCAAGTCCCTCAGGAATTTCCATTGTTGCAGTAACCTCAACTTTTTTGCCCTTGTGTGAACCTTTGTACCAAAGAGTCCGCTCTGTTTGTTTTGTGTTGAAATCAAATTCGGTTTTACCGATTTTATCCTTGAAACGGCAAGGTGCATCCGGGATTGAGTGGGAAACATGCTTGTTTGCACCTGCAAAATACTGAACAGAGTCACAGATGACTTCGCCGGTTTTCAGGTTGACAAGTTTTGCAGCCACATAACCGCCGATGTTGATATTTGCGAAACTGACAAGTATCTGCATTTCATCATCAAAGATAGTGTAAAAATCCCATTCCTTACGGCTGATTATTCCCTTTTTAACAAAATTTCTGTTATATTCAAATATATTCTTTCTTGCCCACCCTTTTGCAAGTAAGGTGCCGTCGGGACTGAGCAGAGGTGTACTTTCGGTATATTCTATTTGTTTTGATTTTTCTTTCCACTCAGGGAAAGGAATATATGTTCTTTTGAGTTCGGTGTTCATTTTTATGCTCCACATTCATTTTGTTTTTAGTTAGATTATACCACTTAAAAAAATAAAAACAAGACACCCACGAAAAACAAAAAACGGCAACTACCAAAGTAGTTCCCGTTTCTTTGGTGATCCATCGGAGATTCGGCAGACAAGCTGCCGCTCAAATCCTATTTTAATGCCGTGCTCCTCTGCCTGACGGCAAACCGTCGCACAGGGCAAGTGGAGTTCGAATCACCTCGAATAAAAGCAAAAAATAAAGCACCCACCAATGTGGATGCTCTATTCTTGGTGATCCATCGGAGATTCGAACTCCGGACACCTTGATTAAAAGTCAAGTGCTCTGCCGGCTGAGCTAATGGATCATATTCAGTTGTGCTGAACACCTTGATATTATATAGTGTTTTTTTTATTCTGTCAATAGATTTTTTTAATTTTTTTCAATTTTGCTTATTTTTTAACATTTTAACATATTTTATGCTTTTTGAGAGAAACTATTTATGAGATTTTCAGGAGGTTTTTCGATGAGCACCATTCTTATCAGGACTTTTATACTTTATTTTGTTGTTATTTTCGTTGTCAGACTTATGGGGAAGAGGCAGATAGGTCAGCTTCAACCCACGGAACTTGTTGTTACAATTCTGCTTTCAGAAATTGCAGCAATCCCTCTTGAAAACAGCAGTGTGCCCCTGATAAATTCTGTAGCAGCGGTGGTTTTACTTGCTTGTCTTGAAGTCGTTTCTTCCGGTATTGCTTTGAAAAGTGGCAAATACAGACGGGCAGTAGAAGGAAATGCTGTGTTTATAATAAAAGAAGGTAAACTTGATATAAAGGCATTGAAAAAATTACGTTATTCCATCGATGATATTATGGAGGGTTTAAGACAGAAAGACGTTTTTGATATAAGTGATGTAGAATATGCCGTTGTTGAAACAAACGGAAATCTCAGTGTATTACTTAAAGCTGATAAAATACCACTGACTCTTGAGTCCATTGATAAAAAAGGTGAGGAAAAGGGAATCCCTGCAGTAGTTATTGCTGATGGAAAATATATTTATTCTAATTTTTCTCTTTGTAAAACAAGCAAAGAAAAAATTGATGAACTTCTCAGAAATAAAAAGGCGGTTGCCGATGATATTATGCTAATGACCCTCGATAAAAAAGGAAACACATTTATTATTCCGAAAGGTGATGAAGAATGAAAAGGATGATTATTGCTTTGGCATTGCTTGGGGTTATAGTCTGCACGGCATTTGTTACCTCTGACCTTGCAGGAAGTGCAATTGACAAGACCTGTGCTGCTTTGGTCGAATGTACACGGAAAAAGGAAAATGAAACGATTGATTCTCTCAAAATAAAAGAGGCTGTTTCGGTGTGGAATCGTAATAAAAAGATACTTTATGCAGTTATGTTTCACGATGATTTTTATGAGATAGAGAAGAGCATGGCAAAGTTGGAATATCTGTCCAGACATAATGATTTTTCACGCAGTTCCTGGCTTTGTGCCGAAACAGAATTGCTGTTGAGAAACAAAAAAGAGGATATGAATGTAAGTTTTGCAAATATTTTCTAGGTGTAAATATTAAGTTGATTTTTATTTTTTTGTGTGATATAATTATTGAGTCAAATTATGCTTATTTGAAAGGAAGAAAAAAGATGACCGGAAAAAGACTTATGACGGCGCTTATTCAGCTGATACCGCTGATTTTAGTAGTTACAATTATTTTTGGCGCAGTTGGTGGTTACGTCAACTATTTTATATTGGAGCCGGAATATACGGCGACGACGTCTTTCTATGTAATGACACCTTATGAAGGTGAGGTTGATGAGAATAGTTCTGTTCTTACATATTATGAAAAACTGGCACTTGACTACAGCGAGATAGCAACCAGCAGGGCAATCACAAGTGAAGTTGCTAAAAACCTGGGACTAAAAGGATTAGGCGGTTATGAAATTAAAGTTTCTCCTGCGGAAGGCACACGTGTGATGGAACTTACGGTTAAAGGTAATGATTCAGAACTCGCAAAAGATATTGCCAATGAAATGGTTAAAGTGTTCACGGATACTGTTAAGAGAGTTATCGGTGCAGAAAATGTTAATGTTATCGACTATGCTTATGTTGTCAGAACCGGTCCGATGAGAGCGCGTAACACAGTTCTTATTGCGTTGGCAGGTGCAATTCTTGTTGTAGGACTTATTGTTCTCAAAGAGTTTGCAGATACGACTTTCAGAACAGCCGAAGAGGTTGAAGAAATGCTTGGTTTACCTGTTCTTGCACAGGTCAACAGAATCAAGAGTACCCAGTCAAAGGGTAAGAAAAAGAGTAAATAATTAACTTTCAGGGTTTTTGAAAGGATGAATAGAAATGGCTAAGTTTAAAGGTAAAACCGGTTACGGATATGGTTACGGATATGGGTATGGGTATGGTTACGGTTATTACCCCGGTGAAAGTAACAATAATAAAGTTCACGAAGCAATAAAAACACTGAGAAGTAATATTAAATTTTCGGGTATTGATGATCCTATAAAAACTATCGTTATTACAAGTAGTATTCCCGGTGAGGGTAAAAGTACAATTTCACATTTTCTGGCAATCGAAATGGCAAAGGCAGGTAACAAGACACTTATTGTTGAGTGTGATCTGAGACGTCCTACACAGGGTAACCTTTTCAAAGTAAGACCCAAGAAAGGTCTTACAAGATATCTTTCTGGTGATTGTACACTGGAAGAGGCGGCTGCTGTGACAAACACAGAGAATCTCTACTTCCTTGACGTGGATTCGAAAGTGGTTAATCCTGTGGAAATGTTAGGTTCTGATCGTTTCAAAAAAGCAATGGATGAAATGAAAGAAAAATTTGATATCGTTATTTTCGATACACTTCCTCTTACAAGTTTTATTGAGGGTGCTTTGGTTGCTGCAAATGCTGATGCTACAATTATGGTTATACGTGCAGGATATACTCCGCAGAGAGCGGTCCTTGTAAGTCTTGATCAGTTAGAAAAAGCAAATGCTAAAATTATCGGTACAGTTCTTAATGGTATAGAGGAGTCTGATTCAGGACAGTATTACGGTTATCATAAATACAGCAGATACAATAAACGTTATCATGGTAAATACGGTTATAATTATGACAGCTATGACAGTTACTATGCCGAGATAAATAAAATTGAGGAAAAAGAAAAAGCAGAGGCGACCAAAGGAAATCAAACTACTCCTACAGATGATTTCAGTGATTTGATAATATAGACAGGCGGTGAGACTGTTGACAGATATTCACAGCCATATTCTTTTCGGTGTAGATGATGGTGCTCCTGATTATGAAGAATCAGTAAGGATGCTGAAAGAGGCAAAAAAGGCAGGATTTCATACTATAATCGCCACGCCTCATGTGAGAAAATCCGGTTTTGACAAGGGTCCTGTGCGTGAGAGTATGTCAGCACTCAGACCGGTTGCAGAAAGTATAGGAATAGAACTGATTCAAGGGTACGAATATAATATTTCAGCACTTGCAGATGACGGAATTGAAGGCGCTCTCAGATTCTGTACGGAGGGAACGAAGACAATTCTTCTGGAAATGAAAGGCAACCAGGTTGCTTCAAACTGGGAAAGAATAGTAATTCATTTTCAGCGTGAAGGGGCTGATGTTATCATTGCACATCCGGAGCGTTATGCAAATTTTCACGGGAACAATGATATGATTTCCAGAATGCTGGAGGTCGGATGCAAGTTTCAGATTGACCTTGCAGTTATGTTGGAAAGAAATTTTTTCAACAAAGAGAAAAAATGCGCAAAAAAACTACTTGAAAGCGGTGCGGTACGCTGGTGCGCTTCTGATGCTCACAGAGCAGAAGACTACAAATATTTTGCTCAGGCTTTTCAAAAGTATGGAGAAGAAATCTTTTGCATACCGGACAGACATTCTTATCATGAGTTAATAAAATGATTTATAAATAAACGTGAAAGGACTTTTGAAATGAAAAACCTTTTTGAGAAAATTGTAAATGGTGAAGAAAAAATCTCACTTGTGGGATTGGGCTACGTAGGTATGCCTATTGCTGTAGCTTTTGCTGAAAAAGTAAAGGTTGTAGGTTTTGATCTTAATGAAAAGAAAATAAATCTCTATAAAGCCGGTATAGACCCTACAAAAGAGGTTGGCGACGAAGCAATTTCAAAAACAACTGTTGAATTCACCTGTGATGAATCAAAACTTAAAGAAGCAAAATTTCATATAGTTGCAGTTCCCACACCTGTCAACAGTGACCATAATCCTGATTTGTCACCCGTTGAAGGCGCAAGCAGAATTGTAGGCAGAAATCTGCAGAAAGGTTCTGTTGTTGTTTACGAAAGCACAGTTTATCCCGGTGTTACAGAAGATGTATGTGTGCCTATTCTCGAAAAAGAATCAGGACTTAAATGCGGAGTTGATTTTAAAGTCGGTTATTCTCCTGAAAGAATCAATCCCGGAGATAAAGAGCACAGACTTGAAACAATTGTAAAAATAGTTTCAGGTATGGATGAAGAAACTTTGGAGTTGGTGGCAAAAGTTTATTCTCTTGTTATTAAGGCGGGTGTTTACAAGGCTGAAAGTATTAAAGTTGCTGAAGCTGCAAAGGTTATTGAAAACAGCCAGAGAGATATTAACATTGCATTTATGAATGAACTTTCAATTATATTCAACAAGATGGGAATTGATACTGCTGCAGTTCTCAAAGCAGCAGGCACTAAATGGAATTTCCTGAAATTTTCACCAGGGCTTGTCGGCGGTCATTGTATAGGTGTCGACCCCTACTACCTTACATATAAAGCGGAACAGATCGGATATCGTTCACAGATTATTCTTGCAGGCAGAAGAATTAACGATGATATGGGAAAATATATTGCGGAAAATACGGTGAAAAAACTTATTTCCTGTGGTAAGTCAGTAAAAGACAGCAGAGTTGCAGTTCTTGGTCTGACTTTTAAAGAGAATTGTCCTGACACAAGAAATACGAAAATTGTTGATGTTATAAATGAATTAAAAGAATATGGTGTTCATTCATATGTGACTGATGCTTATGCAGAAAATGATGATGCAAAGAAGGAATACGGTATTGAACTTATCCCCATTAAAGAACTTAAAAATATGGATGCTGTTATTCTTGCAGTTGCTCACGATAAATATTTTGAACTTACTAAGGCTGATATTGATTCAATTTTTGTTCCGGGTGCAAATTCTGAAAAAGTTCTTATAGATGTAAAGGGCATTCTTGACAGGAAAGAATATGAATCAGCAGGATACTGCTATTGGAGATTATGATTTATAGGAGAGGCAGAAATGGGATACAGTGAACTTAATTTTGACAAAGACAGTGTTTTTCTTGTGACAGGTGGTGCGGGATTTATCGGTTCCAATCTTTGTGAGGCTATTCTGAAAATGGGATATAAGGTCAGATGCCTTGATGATTTTTCCACAGGAAAAAGAGAAAATATTGAGGCTTTTCTTTCAAATCCTAATTTCACTCTTATTGAGGGGGATATAAGAGATTATGAAACTTGTGAAAAAGCATGTGATGGTGTAGATTATGTTTCGAACCAGGCTGCATGGGGTAGTGTTCCTAGAAGCATTGAAGTACCGTTGCTTTATGAAGAGATAAACATAAAAGGTACACTCAATATGCTTGAAGCATCAAGGCAAAAGGGTGTAAAAAGATTTGTCTATGCTTCCAGTTCATCTGTTTACGGAGATGAACCTAATCTTCCAAAGAAGGAAGGTAGAGAAGGAAATCTTGTTTCACCCTATGCTCTTACTAAAAAAGTGTGCGAGCAGTATGCAAAACTTTATACTGATATTTATGGTCTGGAAACTGTAGGTTTCCGTTATTTCAATGTTTTCGGAAGACGTCAGGATCCATATGGTTTCTACGCAGCGGTTATTCCGAAATTTGTAAGACTTCTTTTAAATAATGAAGCACCAACTATTAATGGTGATGGCAAACAGTCAAGAGATTTTACTTATATTGAGAACGTTATCGAAGCAAACCTTAAGGCTATGTTGGCACCAAAAGAGGCAACAGGACAAGCATATAACATTGCTTATGGTGACCAGATATACCTAATTGATCTCTATAATGAACTTTGTAAATTGCTTGATAAAGACATACAGCCCATTTATGGGCCGGACAGAGCAGGAGATATCAAGCACTCAAAAGCAGATATTTCAAAAGCAAAAGAACTGCTTGGTTATGATCCGGACTGGTCTTTTGAAAGAGGCTTTGCCGATGCGGTAGAATGGTATAAGCAAAATATAAAATAAAATTAT
>JAZRQI010000040.1:0-11578 GCA_045649705.1 Acutalibacteraceae bacterium | reverse complement strand
CTTATCGATTATGTTATGAACAGTGAACCTGAAAACGCTACAGCACGTGTACAGAAGAAGGGTGCTAACCCCCAGGGTTGGTTCTACCGTTCAGGTTTCTCACAGTTCCAGACAGCTTATGTTGAAGCACTCCGTGTTTACAATAACCCCAAAGCAACACAGTCTGAAATTGATGCAGCAACAAAATCACTCCAGACAATGTATAACAACCTGGCTCTTAAAACAGCTGACTATACAGAAGTAAATGCACTCACAAAAGATGCTGATGCAATTCTCAAAAATTCTAAAGCTTATTCTGCTGAAGATATTGCTCTCATCAACGAAGCAAAAAATGGTGTTACAAAGAACTACAACATCCTTTATCAGGGTGCAGTTGATACAATGGCTAAAAACCTTGATACAGCTATCAGAAATGCAAAACCCCTTCCGGCTGACTACTCAAAAGTAGAAGATGCAATAACAGAAGCAAATAAACTCAGCAAAGAAGATTATACAACAGATTCATGGAACAACCTCCAGTCAGCTATCAGCGCTGTTGTATATGGTAAAAATGCTCTTGAACAGGCTGAAGTAGATGCAATGGCAGCTGCTATCAACACAGCAATCAAAAATCTTAAACTCATCACAGCAGACCTTACAGCTCTTAATGCAAAACTTGAAGAAGCAAAAGCAATCAACCGTGAAAACTATATCAACGGTTCAGTTCTTGTTCAGTATATGGATGCTGCTCAGGCTCTTATAAATGAAGATGCAATCACACCTATCCATAAAGATAGACAGGTTGAAGTTGATAATGTAACAACAGCACTTGACAATGCAATCAAAGGACTTATTCCTAAGAGTGCATACAAAGATGACCTCAAAGCAGCGATTGATGCAGAAATTCCCGGCAACCCCGAATATTATGATCAGACACTCCTTGCTGAGTACGATGCACTTGTACTTGAAGGTATAGCTCTTTACAATGACAATACACTTACAGTTCTTCAGCAGGGCGTAGTTGATGCAAAAACTAAAGAAATCGAAGATAAGTACATTGAACTTATGGCTTCTTATGATGATTCTTGTAAACATAAGTTCCTTAATGCTCCCGTAGTTGAAAACAATGTACCCGCTACATGTACAGCAGCAGGTTCATACGATTCAGTAACATATTGTGCAGATTGTGGTGCAGAAGTTACACGTCAGACAATCGCAGTTGCTAAGAAAGGCCACACAAACGGCGCACCTGTTGTTGAAAATCAGAAAGATGCTGATTGTGTAAATGCAGGTGGATATGATACAGTAGTTTACTGTACAGTATGTAAGGGAGAAGTTTCACGCCAGACAACAACAATTGCAGCTCTCGGTCATAAAGAAGCTGAAGCAGTTATTGAAAACGAAGTTGCAGTAACTCCCACAACTGACGGTTCATATGATACAGTAGTTTACTGCTCAGTTTGTGGTGAAGAACTCAGCCGTGAAACAACTGTTATTCCTGCACTCGGTCACGAAGCTGCAGAAGCAGTAGAAGAAAACAGAGTAGAAGCAACATGCACAACAGCAGGCTCATATGATTTGGTAGTTTACTGTACTTGCTGTACTCCCGCTGTTGAACTTTCAAGAGAAACAAAAACAATCGAAGCTCTCGGTCATACAGAAGCAGAAGCTATCGAAGAAGACAGAGTTGAAGCAACTTGCACAACAGCTGGTTCATACGATATGGTAGTTTACTGTACAGTATGCGACGATGAAGTTTCAAGAAAATCTTTCACAATTGATGCTCTCGGTCACACAGAAGCAGAAGCTATCGAAGAAGACAGAGTTGAAGCAACTTGTACAACAGCTGGTTCATACAATATGGTAGTTTACTGTACAGTATGTAACGAAAAAGTTTCAAGTCAGCCTTACACAATCGATGCTCTTGGCCATACAGAAGGCGAAGTAGTAGAAGAAAACAGAGTTGAAGCAACATACGAAGCAGCAGGTTCATACGATTCAGTAGTTTACTGTACAGTATGTGGCGAAGAACTCTCAAGAGATACAGTTGTTATTCCTATGCTCGATGGTTACTTCAAAGAAGCAGAAGGCTCAACAACAGTTATCGACAAAGAACTTGGTTTCATCTATGGTCTTGATATCGGTCTCAATGACCTTGAAGGATATGTAGAATACTCATCAAGCGTATCATACGAAGCAGCTGACGGAATCGGTACAGGCTCAGTTCTTACAACATTCCGTGGCGGCGAAGAATGGGAAACATACACAATCATCATCTTCGGTGACCTTAACGGTGACGGTGTTATCGATATCTACGATGCTTCAATCCTTGCAGCAATCGTAAACGGTGACATGGAACTCGAAGAAGGCGATGCTATCCTCTTTGCAGCTGACCTTAACGGCGACACAGTTGCTGATATCTATGACCTCGCAATTCTCAACTCAGTTGTTAACGGCGAAACAGAAATCGGTCAGGTACCTCTTGCATAAGAGTTAAAATTAAACTTAAAGGAGTAGGGAAACCTACTCCTTTATTTTTTCCTTTTGTTAACAAATTATTGTTTGACTTTTTTATCAAAAAATGATAACATATAATTGATATATTTTGTGCTATATATCGAAAGGCAGGTAATGAAATGAATATAGCAGATTTTGCGGCAAGTGCCGTTAAAAAAATAGCAGATAATCATGGTAAAAAGTTAAACAGAAAAATGACTGCACCTGAAATTCCTCAGGCAAAACCTGAGTTTCTTAAAAATGCAGAAAGTAACACTTTCAATGTAGGTTTTTCGATGAAAGAAGTTATGCCTGATGATGTTACTGCGAAGAAATATTGGTTGGCAGGTTACAGAACAGGAAACCTTATCAAAGGTGTTCTTGACCCCCTTACAGTCAGAGCAATGTGGATTGGCTGCGGTGACGGCGGTATAATTCTTGTCAGTGCAGACATTATCGGTCTTACAGGCTTTGAAGTAAAGCTTGTAAGAGACAGACTTGCAGATTTTTCAAAGAAAACTAACTGCAAACTTATCAGCATAAGCTGTACTCATACTCATGCAAGTATTGATACTGTTGGTTATTGGGGCAAACTTCCCATGACAGGTAAAGATAAAGATTATATGGAGAAACTTATTTCTTCAATTGCTGATGTCTGTGTTGAGGCATACGAAAACAGAAAAGATGGTAAACTCTACAGTGGTTCTGTTCGTGTTCCTGAGGCAATCAGTGACGGCAGAATGCCTTATAACAAGGTAAATGACAAACTTTCGCGTCTTCGTTTTGTTCCTGCTGACGGCAGTGAAGAAACATGGTTTATGAACTACAGTGCTCATCCCAACACAATGGGCGGTGACTGTTCAGAGGTAAGTGCGGACTATCCTTATTTCCTCAGAGAAACAATCAACAAAGAGAAGAAGACAAACGTACTTTTCTCAGTAGGTGCAATTGCATCTGTCAACATCGCAGACCTTGATGAAGACAGACGTGAAAGAACAAGAAAAGGCGGAGAAATCCTGGGTAAAGCAGCACTTTCAATTGATAACGATGTTGAACTTGAAGCAGATATGACAGTTATTCATCAGCCTTATTATGCACCTATTGCAAACGGTGTTCTGTCACTTATGGCAATCATCAAAGTTTGCAGTGCACTTAAATATCCCTCAAAAACAAGTGAAACAGGACTTGCACTTAAAACCGAGATGAACTACATACAGATTGGTTCTAAGAAAATTCTTACAATCCCCGGTGAAGCATTCACAGAAAACATTTACGGCGGTTATGCAACTGCTGAGGAATCACCCAACGACTTAGGTCCTGAGGTAAATGCAACTCCTCTCTGTGAAATAATAGGGGATAAAGATATGGATGTATTCGGTGTTTCAAACGATATGACAGGTTATATGATACCTCTCAACGATTTCGTTCTTCATCCCACACAGCCTTATCTTTCAAGTGTTCGTGACAAATATGACCACAATCATTATCACGAAACAAACGGTCTGGGCAAGAATATTCCCCACGTTATGGCGGATGTGCTCAGAGGTATGATGGCTACAATTAAATAATTAAATAAATATATTTTTCGAAAGGAAGATTTAAAATGGCAACAAACAGATTGGTCGGCGACTATCCCGTAATCGGTATCCGTCCCGTAATCGACGCAAGAAGAGGTCCCCTTAAAGTAAGAGAATCTCTCGAAGAACAGACAATGAATATGGCAAAGGCTGCAAAAGCACTCTTTGAAGAAAACCTTAAATATTCAAACGGTGAACCCGTTAAAGTTGTTATTGCAGACACAACAATCGGTCGTGTAGGCGAAACAGCAGCTTGTGCTGCAAAGTTCAAGAAAGAGGGCGTTGACATTACTCTTTCAGTTACACCTTGCTGGTGCTACGGCTCAGAAACAATGGATATGGATCCCATGACAATCAAAGGTGTATGGGGCTTCAACGGTACAGAAAGACCCGGTGCTGTTTACCTTGCATCAGTTCTTGCTGCTCACGCACAGAAAGGTCTTCCTGCATTCGGCATCTACGGTAAAGACGTTCAGCCTTGCGATGCAACTGAAATTCCTGCAGACGTTAAAGAAAAACTTCTTCGTTTTGCACGTGCAGCAGTTGCAGCAGCAACAATGAGAGGTAAGTCATATCTCCAGATTGGTTCAATCTGTATGGGTATCGCAGGTTCAAGCATCAGCCCCGAATTCATCGAAGAATATCTCGGTATGCGCGTTGAATCAGTTGACGAAGTAGAAATCATCAGACGAATGTCTGAAAACATCTATGACGAAGCAGAATATCAGAAAGCACTTGCATGGACAAAAGAAAAATGTCCTGAAGGCTTCGATAAGAACCCTGAATTCGTTCGTTCAACAGATGAAAAGAAAGAAAGCGATTGGGAATTCGTTGTTAAAATGATGTGCATCATCAAAGACCTTATGAACGGTAATCCCAACCTTCCTGAGGGTTGTGAAGAAGAAATGGTAGGCCACAATGCTATCGCAGCAGGTTTCCAGGGTCAGCGTCAGTGGACAGACTTCTATCCCAACTGTGACTATCCCGAAGCTCTTCTCAACACAACATTTGACTGGAACGGTGCAAGAGAACCCTACATCCTTGCAACAGAAAACGACGTTCTCAACGGTATTTCAATGCTCTTCGGTAAACTCCTTACAAACAGAGCACAGGCATTTGCTGACGTTCGTACATACTGGAGCCCCGAAGCAGTTAAAGAAGCAACAGGTTATGACCTTGAAGGTGTTGCTAAAGAATCACAGGGCTTTATCCACCTTATCAACTCAGGTGCAGCTTGCCTTGACTTCAGTGGTGAAAGTAAAGATGAAAACGGCAATCCCATTATGAAAGAATGGTATGACGTTAACGATGCAGACATCGATGCAATGCTCAAAGCAACAACATGGTGTGCAGCAGATAACGGCTACTTCAGAGGCGGCGGATATTCTTCACGTTTCGAAACAAAAGCAGAAATGCCCGTTACAATGCTCCGTCTTAACCTTGTTAAAGGCGTAGGCCCCGTACTTCAGATTGCTGAAGGTCATACAGTAAAACTTCCTGATGAAGTTTCTGACAAACTCTGGAAGAGAACTGACTACACATGGCCCTGCACATGGTTTGCTCCCAGACTTACAGGTGAGGGCGCATTCAAATCAGCATACGATGTAATGAACAACTGGGGTGCTAACCACGGTGCTATCACATACGGTCACATCGGTGCAGACCTTATCACTCTTTGCTCAATGCTCAGAATTCCTGTTTGTATGCACAACGTTCCTGAAGAAAAAATCTTCCGTCCCGCAGCATGGAATGCTTTCGGTATGGATAAAGAAGGTCAGGACTACCGTGCTTGCGCAACATACGGACCTCTTTACAAATAAGATATAATTTGTTTTTACTCCTCCAAGGAAAACCTTGGGGGAGTATTTTGTTTATATTACAAAAAAATACTGTTAAAATTTTGTCAAATAGCACATTGACTAAAATTAGGACGTGTGCTAAAATTAGCACATAGACAAAAGATAAGGAGGCAAAGTTGTGGGAAGAATTGACAAGTCAAAACTCACAAAACTTGAAATAGTCCGTGTAGCGTCAAGGCTGTTTCTTGAAAATGGCTACTCAAACACTTCAATAAAGTCAATTGCAAATGAACTTGAAATGAGCACCGGAAATCTTACATTTCATTTTCCTACAAAAGAACACTTGCTTGCAGAACTTGTTGAAATGCTCAGGAGCTTTCAGTGGGAACTAATAGAAAAAGAAGCAGATGAGGGTGTTAGTTCTTTACTTGCAATATGTATTGAACTTATGACAGTTGCCTCTGCTTGTGAAGAAAGTGAAGTTGCTAAAGACTTTTTCCTCTCTACATATTCTAGTCCGATTTGCCTTGACTATATAAGGAAAAGTGCAGTAGAAAGAGCAAAAGTTATTTTCAACGAATATTGCAAAGATTGGACAGAAGAGCAGTATATAGAAGCAGAAATCCTTATTTCAGGCATAAACTATGCGACTCTTATGACTACTGATACTACCGTTTCACTTGAAATGAGAATAAAAGGAGCACTTAATAACATAATGATGATTTATAATGTTCCTGAAAATTTACGAAACGATAAGATAAACAAGGTGCTTTCTATTGATTGCCGAAAACTTGGTAAACATATTTTTGGAAAATTTATAAAATATGTTGAAGAATGTGCTGAAGAAGCACTCAGAGAGATTTTAAACGGATAAATAAGGAGACGATTATATGAAAAAAATGAACAGATTTTTAAGCGTATTTTTAGTTTTAACAATGTTATTTGCAATTTCAGTTGTAAATGTATCAGCAACCGAAAACATTGAGGCATGGCACGATGCAAACAATAACGGAATCATTGATGAAAACGAAACAACATATACTTCTTTTGCTACAGTAGCAAAAGAAGGTGGTGAATTTAAACTCAATTCAGATATAGTGCTGACTAAGAACATTTCACTAGATGATGGTGTTGTGTTGGTTGTTGACCTGAACGGTCATTCTATTACCGCATCTGCAAGTATAACATATGCTTTTTATCTGGGCGATTATGTGCATCTTACAATTAAGGACAGTATCGGCACCGGAAGTGTGGGCGGAGAAAATATTCAATACACAATATGGGTAGTTGGTAATAGTGCTGTTTTTACACTTGAAGATGGCTCGATAAACGGTACATCATCGTCATTGTATTTCAGTGAATCAACAGCCACCGTTAACATTAACGGTGGGTTAATGGTGAAACCAATTTTGCTTGACGGTACTTTAAATATAAGAGGCGGTACAATAACAAATTGTATAGTAAATGAAGGCGTTACTTATTATTACGGCGGAGATGTTACCTGGGATATACGTTTCGGTTCGTTGAATTTTGACCCTACCCCGTATCTCCATTCAGCAGACAGTAAATTAACGGAATATGATTCTGCAACAGGTCTTTATACAGTTTACTATAATGCTGTAAAATATGTCAGAAAAACTCTTAAAGGTACTTATGTTTATAACGGAACTCCTCAGATTCCTGTGTTGCAATTAAGTCATAGTCACCTTGGTAGTCTGAAAAATAATGTAGATTATACTTTAACAATAACTGATAACATCAATGCAGGTACTGCTACGGTAGCAATTAAATACTTAATGGAACAATTCCGCGGTACAGATACAGTTACTTTTACAATAAATCCGAAAGATGTTATTGTAAAAGCTGATGACCAGTCTGTAGCAGTTGGGGAAACCCTTGATGGTACAGCATTAAGTGCTACAGGATTGATAGACGGACATAAAGCAATTGCAACCTTTGTCAACAGTACTGAGAATCATGGCACATCAGAACTTGTTATTGACGAAGTAACAATTACAGATGCAGAAGGCAACGATGTAACATCAAACTATAACATCGCTAAAGAAAATGGTATTCTTGAAGTTATGATGTCTGATGTTTCATTACACGGCGAAGTAAAAAGTTTTGGCGATGAAGCAGAAGAAGTTACAATCGAAATTTTTGCAGAAAACAGCGAAGAAGCAGTTGAAACAATTACACTTACAGGTAATAACACAAACTATTTTGTTGAAGAACTTGAAAACGGCAACTATACAATCCGCGTAAGTAAATTAAACCATGTTACACGTGAATATGACGTTGTCATTGGTGAAAATGGTGCGTTTCAAAATGTTGAAATCAACCTTCTCGGTGACGTTGATTGTAACGGTACAGTAAATATTTTGGACTATACAGCAACTCTCAAACACGTAAAGAAGACTGCACTTCTTGAAGGATATGCAATCAATTGTGCAGACGTTGACGGAAACGGCAGAGTAATAATAACAGACTATACTGCTATTCTCCGCCACGTGAAGAAAACAGAATCTCTCTGGTAAGTATTAATATAATGACTGCGGCAACCGTCCCTTGATTTTTAAGGGGCGGTTGTTGCTTATAAGGGAAATTTTTATATTCATATTGAATTTATTTGATGATGTGATATAATTTTTATATAGAGTAATTATAAGGAGTGGCACTATGAAAAAAAGCGGATTCCTTAAAAAGATTATATCACTTGTTCTTGTTGTAACAATGGTTGTATGTTCAGGTATTCTGAATGTGGCGGAAGCAGAAACTCTTGCCGACTATTCGAAACTTGATAAAGCTATTGCCACAATTCCTGACGGTCCTAACAGAACAAATGGTGTTTATAAAACAGAAGAACTTGAAGCGTTGGATGAAATGGTGGCGTCTTTTGACAGAAATCTGACAACAGAAGACCAGGCAATTGTCAACGGATACCGTACAGATTTGCAGAACGCTGTTAAAAATCTTTCTATGGATTTGTCAAAAGCAGAAGCTACTGTTACTGTCCGCATAGACAGGAAACTCGTTAAAAAAGATGATATTATAACCGTTTTTATTAACATTAATACAAACTATCCTGTAACGGGAATACAGTTGCCCGTGCTTTATGATAAAACACAGTTTACACTGGTGGATTACGATTCAGGAAATTCTTATATTACTTTCTGCGATGGAAGTTTTAAAAACGGCAGTTACGATTTGAACGGTAATGCAGGTCTTACAACAGGCTTTTCTAATACAACTAATCCGGAAAAATGGGATACTGATGAAATGAGAGCAAAATACGATTATGCCTGGTTTACTGCTAACTTTAACACGCAGAAAAATCCCTCAAACTTGAATCTTGCAGTACCTCAGAATGAAGACTTTGCAACTTTCCGTCTGCAGGCAAAGAATGATATTGAAAATGCAGAAGAGTTGGTTTTCATTAGTCCGGATTGGATAAAGAACGATACAAACAAGGGTGGTACATTCAGCGTAGGTTTTTCGGGAACAGTTCTTAATAAAAACCCGTTGACTTATATCGCTACAGGGATGACATATAATCTTGTAACGGATTCAATGATTCCTACAGACAGTATTTCTCTCAACATTACAGAGGCGACTCTCACAAAGGATAGTCCAACAGTTCAACTTGTAGCATCAGTTACACCTGAAACAGCTATAAACAGAAAAATTACCTGGACATCAGGTGATACTTCAGTAGCAACTGTTGATTCAACGGGTAAAGTAACACGCGTTGGTACGGGTGAAACGGTCATCAAAGCCGAAACTCCCTACGGTCAGGTTGCAAACTGTAAAATAACAGTAATTCATCAATGTTTCGCAGAACTTACTTTAATCAAAGCTATTGAGGCTGAGTGTTACACTCAGGGTAACGTGAAATACTATGAGTGTACCTGTGGAAAATTTTATTCTGATTCAAAGGCTCAGAATGAAATAAGTGGAGAAGATGTAATTGTTTCTGCACTTAATCACCCTGAAGACGGAAGATTGGAAATGTATGGCTTTGATGCGACACATACCGAAGATGGAGAAGCAGGGTATTGGATTTGCGGTTATTGCGGAGATTTTTTTGCCGATTATGATTGTACACACAAAATTGATGAACCGATTGTTATTCCTGCAACAGGCCATGATGATTTAGCAAATGCCGAATGGTCAAGCGACAAAAACTCACACTATAAACAGTGCTCCTGCGGTGAAAAGTTTGAAATAACATCTCACACTTTTGAATGGATAAGACAAAGTGAACCTACTTGTGTTGATTCAGGCAGTCAGTACGAAAAATGTACGGACTGCGGATTTGTGAGAAGTGAAAACACACCTATAGGCGTTCTTCCTCACACCGCCGAACTTATCGAAAGTACGGATTCAACTTGTACAATTCAGGGGAATATTGCTTATTATGAATGCAGTGTCTGTTCAGAACTTTTTGCAGACAGAGAATGTACAGATGAAATCACAATTGAAGATACAATACTTCCTCTTGAAAATCACAACTTTGAATGGATAACAAAACGCGAACCTACTTGCACAGATTCAGGCAGTAAGTATGAAAAATGTACGGTCTGCGGATATGTTCAGAGTGAAAATACACCGTTAGGTTATAAGCCTCATACACCTGAACTTATTGAAAAAGTGGAATCAACCTGTGTTCAGCAGGGAAGTATGGCTTATTACAAGTGTGAAGTATGCTCAGGTCTTTTCTCAGATGAGGAATGCTCAATAGAAATTTCACTTGAAGATACAAAGCTTCCTTTCTCAGACCATAGTTATGAAAGCATAGTGACTCCGCCGACTCCCACTAAACAGGGATTTACAACTTATATCTGTTCAGTTTGCGGTTATTCATATGATTCAGATTACACAGGACCGGGTATAAAAGTTGAAGGTGTAGTCAAAACCTCAGGTCTTGAAAATAATGAAGTAACCCTGATTCTGACAAAAAAAGGTGAGGATATCCCTATTCAGACATTGAAGCTTACAGGATATGAGGTGTCTTATTGTTTCTCTGATGTTACACAGGGTGAATACAACATTACAGTTTCTAAAAATAATCATATTTCGCAGATGTTTGATTTCTCTGTAATTGACGAAGAAAAAATCACACTGGACTTAGAAATTTATGCCATTGGTGATGTTAACTGTGACTCAGCGGTGAATATACTTGACTATACTGCTGTTCTTAATCACGCGAAATTGATTAAAAGTGTTGACAGTGAACATTTTGTTTATGCTGACATAAATAAAGACGGACGCATTTCAGTTTCAGACTACGCGTTGATTTTACGACACGTGAAGAAGACACATTCAATCTGGAAATAACCATCAAAAAGTAAAAAAACAAGCATAAAAAAAGAGAGTTCATCGAACTCTCTTTTTTATCGCAGAAATTTATTCTTCGCCGTAAGCGTTTTCGTAAATTTTAACTTCTTTGTGAATGTTTGATGAACGGTAAATACCATCCAGAATTTTAGATGTAAGAACCGCTTTATCAATGAAAGACTGGTTGGGTTCACGTGTAAAACAGGAGTTTACAAATGAATCAATTTCATTGAGATAATGGTCTCTCATTCTGAATTTCGGTTTTTCTTCAACAAGTGCGCCGTCTTTTGTTGTGAAGAATGTGAAGTAACCGCAGTAGTTGAGTCTGATACCGCCCTTGTCACCCATAAAGTCGATGTATGTTTCGTTGATGCCGATGTTCTGTGCCCA
>JAZRQI010000039.1:0-1697 GCA_045649705.1 Acutalibacteraceae bacterium | reverse complement strand
TTTTCTGCCACCAAGAATGAGTCCCGATAGGGTTACAATAAGCGTCTGAAAGGTTATGGGTAAAAGGGGAGTGGGGATTCTCAGAAATGCACTTGCACACATAAGTGCTGTGAACAAGGCACATATACACATTTCTCTTGTTTTTTTCATTGCTGCACTCCTCCTTTCTTTTTTTAGATTTTACAGAAACTAAGACCAAAAGTCAAGTGTGTTGACTTTTTATTCTTTAATGGTATAATAAAATCAAAAATAACACAGTGCAGGAGGTTTTCAAAATGTTAGACTTTTTTGTGGCAGTAGGCGGATTTTTTATGTCCCTGTGGACACTTCTTTGTTGTTTTCTCCCTATAGGCAGTATGAGAATTACTGTCCAACCTGCAGTTTTCGATTGCGGAAACGATTACTATGCAGTTGTATGGGCAACTTCAACAAAGGGCAGCGGTTATGTGAAATATACATATAACGGTGAAGAGAAAGTTGTCTGGGATGCATCGGCAGGTATAGTGAGAACCAATGACAATGTACACTCAGTTCTTATTCCGAAGAAAGAACTTCAGGGCAATAAATACAAGGTTGTTTCACAGTATGTTGGTTATAAGCTGGGATATTCAGCCTCAAAAGGCAAAACAGTTGAAAGTGAAGAATATCATTTCGGCGGAGTGCCGAAGGATGACGATATAAAAATCCTTACAATTTCAGATATCCATTATATGGAAAAAGAAATGAAAAAATCTCTTCAGTATTTTACTGAAACACCTGATATGGTAGCAATGCTTGGTGATATCTCATCAACAACGGAAACAAAAGAGCAGTTTGTGAATTATATGTTGAAAAACGCAGCGTATCTCAGTAAGAGCGTTGTTCCTGTGATTTACGCAAGAGGTAACCACGAAACACGAGGAGAGTTCAGCGCTGAGGTTATCAGATATCTGCCTACAGAGACAGAAGGCTTTTATTTTACATTTGAATTCGGACCTCTTGGCGGAGTAGTTCTTGATTCAGGTGAAGACAAGGAAGATAATCACGAGGAATATTCAGGACTTATTCAGTTTGAGGAATACAGAAATAAAGAATATGAGTGGTTGACAAATCTTCAGAAGAGTGAATTTGAAAACAGCAGATATAAAATTGTCTTCAGTCATCACCCCTCACTCAAGAACCATTTCGGTAAAGACTGGACAGCACCTCTCAAAGACCTTGAAATGGACCTTATAGTGGGCGGTCATTACCATAAGTCAGACTTTGTTGAAGCTGAAGGCGAAATTCCGATTTTCTTTGACTGCGGAAAAGACAACAAAAACAGCGGTGTGTGGGCAGCATCAATGCTGACACTTAAAGATGATACTATCCATATGCTGACAATAGACAACAGCGGAAACACACTCCTTGATAAAACAATTTCAGTAAACTAAAAAAACGAGCCGTCAGTAATTTCTGACGGCTACTTGTTTGTTATTGTGTTTTAGGAATTTACCAACATTTATATCGATGAATTTTACTTGCTGTAATCAAACTCACAGTGTTTCAAAAATTCTCTTGCCATAAGTGTTGCGCCCACCTGATTGGGGTGGATTCTGTCCCAGGCGATGTAGGATGAGTGACGGATTGAGCAGTAGTCTTCGTACATCTTCTGGAAATCTACGAAAATACAATCGTATTTTTCTGCAAGTTCACGGCAGATTGCAACATATTCATCC
>JAZRQI010000038.1:0-4075 GCA_045649705.1 Acutalibacteraceae bacterium | reverse complement strand
GAGAAGTTTGGGGAAGAGATTTGTCCAGAGACCCTGTGTGTCGATACCGCTGTGTGAGTGAGTTGCAGTAACGTTCACACTTGCAAGTTTGATGCCTTTTTCAGCAGCGATTTTAGCAATTTCTGCACGAATCTGTCTGATGTAAGCATTTGAAACACCGATTGAGTCGATTGTTGCAAAGATTGAAACACCTCTGTCTGATGAGTCGTCCATAGCAACGATTCTTACTTTCATATCGTCAACAATTGTTTCAACCTTGTTTGAGAAACCGTTGTTGGGGTCAATGAATCCGCCGAGATAATAGTTTTTTGTCTGCCAGTCATCAGGCACAAGACTTGCATTTGCATAGCCAAGAACCCACTGTGCACCTTCTGCAGGTTTATCAAGGAGAGTTTCTGTACCTTTGTAGAAATTTTCGCTCTTATAATCTTTTTCGTCCATAAAGTAGTCAGGATCTGGAAGTGTATCTGCAAGGAAACCGAGAATGCCTGCTGCAAGCCATTCAAGGAGTTCAAAGCCTACATATTTGAGTTCCTGAGTTGAACTGATATTGAGAACTGCATCTTTGAATCCGCCCAGAGAGAGGATGTCGATTTTTTCACCGTTAAGGTCAACTATCCACTGGTTTTCGGGCTGAGAGTGTCTGTCATTATAACCTTTGATATAATCTTCAAAAAGTTTTTTAATGCCTGACCATGTTGCTTCATCTGTGTTAACGATGTCATCGATTGCGCCTGTTACATCTGTAACTACATCTTTTACGTCAGAAGCTGTTGTGTTTTCTTCTGCTGCCATTACAAAAGTGAAGGGTGATGAAACCATCAGAATTGCAAGGATAACAGAAATGACTTTAATAAGTTTCTTGCTCATTTGTCTTATCTCCTTTGCTGTAAAAATGTTAACATTATCCCATACTGAAATAATATCATATACATAATAATTTTTCAATAGAATAATTTTCTAATTTTTATCTTCTCTTATGTTTTCCGTTCTTTTTATTTGTATATACGGTAAATCCCGCGTATCCTGCCACAATAAGGACAAGAAGAATGAAAATGATTTTACCGATAACGCTGTTCCATGCTGTTTCTATTGCACCGCCTAACGCCAGAATCAAGCTTCTGCTCACATTCTTTGATGCCACAAGGTCAACTGTGGCTATCTCTTTTCCTGCATAATAAACAGTAGCAGTGCCTACCTTTTCACCTTTTTTCACAGGTGCTTTTATAACTGTAGGTGTATCGGTATTGGGCTGGATATAAATTCCTGATGAATCAAGACCTGAAGGAACAAGTGCCGCAATATCTTTTGAGGGAACAAGTTCAACAGAATCTGCTGACCATGAATATTTCACATCAACTACTGTTATGATTTCGTTTTCTTCTGCGACTACTTTGTATTTTATGTTTGAGAAAGTCCAGTCAATCATCTTTTTACATTCAATAAAAGCGATGTTTTCTGCAACCTCACCCATAACTGCGTCTTTTATATCTGCGCCCATAATAATCGCAATGTAATTGTATCCGTTTTTACTTGCTTTTGTTATAATACATCTTCCTGCATCGTCCGTTGTACCTGTTTTAATACCCGTTACATAAGGCAGGTAACAATCGGTATAGTTGGAGTTTATCATAAGATTTGTAGCAGGAAGAATTCTTTCCTCGTTCATATTTGTTTTCGGCATTGTATAACTTGTCTGTCCCACGATTTTTTCAAAAACAGGGTTTTTCATTGCCTCTTTGCAGATTAAGTAAAGGTCGTGTGCCGTTGTGTAGTGACCCTCCTGGTCAAGACCGTGAACATTCACATAATTTGTGTTTGTACAACCAAGCTCTTTCGCCTTTGCATTCATCATATCGAGAAATGCAGGAACTGAACCGCCTACATACTCTGCAATTGCAATTGCAGCTTCGTTGGCACTTTTAACCATAAGACAGTTAAGTAAATCGTACATTGTCACCTTTTCTCCGGGGACAAGACCTGCTGTTGAGGAGTCCGTTCCCACAAGAGAATCGATGGCATATTGGGAAATTGTAACAGGCACTGTCAGGTCTTCACATTTCTCAAGCGCTACAAGTGCAGTCATAATTTTTGTAAGACTTGCAGGTGCAGTTTTTTTATTGAAATTCTTGTTGAAAATTGCCTCATCATTGTCCGTACATATCATACAGGCAATATCTGCCCTTATATCAAGAGAGTCATTATACTCCGCAAAACAGGTCATCGGAGTTAATATAGACAGAAAAATTATTGAAGTTAATAAAAAAATTACTGTTTTTTTCATAGACAATTCACCTATATTGTTGTATAATACATTTTATAACAATTATTATATATTAAATTTTTTCGTATATCAAGATAATTTTCAATATTTTGAATTGAAACAGGGAGGTTTTTGTTTGCTGTATGTAACAGGAGATACTCACGGCAACATAAACAGATTTTCCGCAAAAGAACTGAAAAAACTCAAAAAAGGCGACACCCTTTTTGTCTGCGGAGATTTCGGCTTTATCTGGGATAACAGCCTGAAAGAAAAAAGAAATCTGAAAAAGTTGTCCTCAAAAAAATATAATATCTGTTTCATTGACGGAACTCACGAAAATTTTGACCTTCTTAAAAACTACAAGCTGGGCACATATAAAGGTGGCCTTGCAAGAAAAATAAGCGATAACATTTATTATCTTCAGCGAGGTCAGATTTACGAGTTTGAAGGCAAAAGCATTTTTGTAATGGGCGGAGGAGAAAGCCCCGACATCGACTTGCGATATGAAAAAGATACCTGGTCAAGTGACGAAACACCTATAAGACAGGAGCTTATAGACGGTGCTAAAAAACTTCAGGAAAGAGACTTCCGTGTAGACTTCATCCTGTCTCACGAGCCTCCTGCAAAAATCAAAAGTCTTCTTCTTTTGCAGGACACGGAATCTGCACGTATCACAGGTCTTAACACCTATCTTGAAGAACTCAGCCAATCCTGTGAATTCCGTTGTTGGTTCTTCGGAAGTATGCACATTGATAAATACATTTCTTCCACACACGTGGGTGTCTACCAGAAAGTTATAAATATGCTTACCGAAGCATCAATATCAGGCGACATCATTAAAACTGTTTAATATTGAAGGAGTAGATAGATTATGAAAAACACTGAAAAAACCATGGAAAAAGTAGTTGCTCTCTGCAAAGGCAGAGGCTTCATCTTCCCCGCCAGTGAAATTTACGGCGGACTTGCAAACACATGGGACTACGGCCCCCTCGGTGCAAGACTTAAAAACAACGTAAAAGACACATGGAGAAAAAGATTTATTCAGGAAAGAAAGAACAGCTACGAAGTTGATGCAGACATCCTTATGCATCCCAGAGTATGGGAAGCAAGCGGTCACGTTGCAAGTTTCTCAGACCCTCTTCTTGACTGTAAAGAATGTAAAATGCGTCACAGAGCAGACAACCTCATTGATGACTTTGATGAAAACGCTCACGCTGACGGTATGACAAAAGAGGAAATGTTTGAGTTCATCAAGGCTCACTCAATCCCCTGTCCCAACTGCGGAAAACACAACTTCACAGACATCCGTGAATTCAACCTTATGTTCCAGACATTCCGCGGTGTTACAAACGATTCAAAGAGCGTTATCTACCTTCGTCCCGAAAACGCACAGGGTGAATATGTAAACTTCCTCAACGTACAGCGTACAATGAGAGCAAAGCTTCTCTTCAGCAACGGTCAGATCGGTAAAGCTTTCCGTAACGAAATCACTCCCGGTAACTTCACTTTCAGAACAATCGAATTCGAACAGATGGAATTCCAGACATTCTGTAAAGAAGGTACTGATAACGACCTTTACGATTACTTCAAAGAATACGGTATGCAGTACTATAAAGACCTTGGTATCAAGGAAGAAAATCTCCGTTACCACGACCACGAAAAACTTGCTCACTATGCAAAAGCTGCTTGTGATATCGAATTCCTCTTCCCCTTCGGTTGGGGCGAAATCAACGGTACTCACAACAGAACTGACTTCGACCTTACAAGACATCAGGAATACAGCGGTCAGAGAATTGACTACCTTGATCCTGA
>JAZRQI010000037.1:0-8780 GCA_045649705.1 Acutalibacteraceae bacterium | reverse complement strand
AAACCCTTCGGCTGTGCAGCACTCAGTGCAGTGGTTGGATATATGGCTTATACAGGCATTGAACACTTCTTCCCGACATCGGATTATTCCCAAAGATTCAACGGTTCTACCGTTTCATGTATAATTTCTATCGGAATTATTATGTTGGTTTACCTTATTTCTATGCTTCTGATACGCGGTTTATCGGCAGATGATATAAAAATGCTCCCAAAAGGAGAAAAAATCGCAAAAACCCTTGAAAAATATAAACTTTTAGGGTAAAATAGATGTCACTATGGCTGGAGGTTGTGAAAATGGCAGTTTCTTTTGAATTCAAAGAGAAATATGATTTCTATGACCTTATGCGCATTATGAAAGCTCTGAGAGGCGAGGGTGGTTGTCCCTGGGATGCTGAACAGACTCACGAAAGCATAAAAAAAGACTTCATTGAGGAAACTTATGAAGTTATCGAAGCCATTAACAAAAAGGATCCTGAACTTCTTTGCGAAGAGTTGGGAGATGTCCTTTTACAGGTTGCATTCCACGCTGAAATGGAACAGGAAAAGAACGTTTTCACAATTGATGAAGTTACTGATGGTATCTGCAAAAAACTGATTGAGCGTCATCCCCACGTTTTCGGTGAGGTTGAAGTAAACGGTGTAGGTGACGTGCTCAGTAACTGGGATACAATCAAAAGAAAAACAAAGGGACAGAAAACTCAGGCTGAGGCTATGCAGTTTGTTCCCCGCGAACTTCCCGCATTGATGAGAGCAACAAAAATTCAGGGCAAAGCAAAAAAAGCAGGTTTTGACTGGGATAACATTGACGACGTTTTCGCAAAGCTTGATGAGGAAATCCTGGAACTTAAAGAGGCTTACAAATCAGGTGTGAAAACAGATATCGAGGAAGAACTGGGTGATGTGCTTTTCACTGCAGTCAATCTTTCAAGATTCCTTGACTGTGATGCGGAAGAAAGCCTGACTCTCTCAAACGATAAGTTCATTTCCCGTTATACAAAGGTTGAAAACCTTGCTAAGGAAAGAAACATAGATATGAAAAACTCTTCCCTTGAAGAACTTGATAAGCTCTGGGAAGAAATAAAGGATTGACACATCGTTCCGATGTTTCAAATAATACAAAAATTTAATGGAGGTAAAAGCAAATGAATAAGACAGAATTGGTTGCAGCAGTTGCAGAAAAAGGTTTTTCAAAGAAAGATGCTGAAAAAGCAGTAGCAGCAGTTTTCGGTTCAATCGAAGAAGCACTCAAAGCTGGCGATAAAGTACAGCTCATCGGTTTCGGTACATTCGAAGTTCGTGAACGTGCAGCAAAACAGGGCCGTAACCCCAGAACAGGCGAAACAATGATGTTCGAAGCATCAAAAGTTCCCGCTTTCAAAGCAGGCGCAGCTCTTAAATCAGCAGTTAAATAATTTAACTTATGACTTATGCGGGGGTAACGGAAGTTGCCCCCTTAAGTTTTTTTCGGAGTGAATAATATGCGACTTGACAAATATCTTAAAGTTTCCCGTCTGATAAAAAGACGTACTGTTGCAAATGAAGTGTGTGATGCAAAGCATGTAACAGTCAACGGTAAAATTGCAAGAGCCTCTTACGATGTAAAGGTAGGGGACATAATTGAAATTCAGATGGGTGCAAACCTTACAAAGGCACAGGTTCTCAATGTAACGGAACACGCTACAAAGAACGATGCGCCCCTTATGTACAAAATCCTTTGAATAACAAGCCTCTCTTCGGAATATATTTTACTATATATTCTGAGGAGGTTTTTGTTTTATGGACGAGAAAAAATTAAAAATGCCCCATAATCTTGTAATGGAAGACAGAAGAACTCTGTCAATTACGGGAGTAAGTGACGTTGACAGTTTTGATGAAGGTACAATTATAGTGTTTACGGATTTAGGTGAGCTTACGGTCAGGGGTAGTGACCTTCACATAAGAAACCTGAACATTGAAGCAGGTGAAGTGTCCCTTGAGGGAAAAATTTCTGCTTTGTCTTATGCCGACAATGCCGTAAAACAGACAGGATTTTTCGGTAAAGTTTTCAGGTGATGAAAAATGTATCTTGATACTATTGGTGAACAAAGCCGTGTTTTTCTGTATTCCTGTGGTTTCGGATTTTTTCTGGGCTTTCTTTTTGATGTGATTTCATTTGTCGGGATTTTCCTGCCAAAAAGGAAAGGTATAATTTTTACCCTTGATTTTGTTTATATGGTAGTGCTTACTTTACTGATGTTTATTTTCGGTTTATCCGTTCATAACGGCAGTTTCAAATTCTACGTTTATGCCGGCGGAGTAATCGGTTGGTTCGTGTGGTATTTCTCCGCAGGTGCATTTTCAAGGAGCGTCAGTTTCAGAGTGGCAGAGGGTGTCTGCTCATTTTTCAGAAAGATAAAAAGAGGAATATTGAAAACTGTGGGAAAAATAAGAGAAAAAAGAGCAAAAAAAGCGAAAAAAAGTGAAAATTCCTCAAATTTACTATTGCAAGATGATGAACAGGTGTTGTATAATAATATGACTGATATTTGAATGAGAGGTGTGTCGCGTGAGAGAGTTTTTTGAAAAACGCAGTTTCATACTTATTATCGCGACTGTTGCTTTCTTCTGCTTTTCAGCAGTGCTTATTATCAACCTTGTAAACACAGCAGTTGAAAAAAAGCAGGAGTACGAAGCTGTTTCTCAGGCACTCATTGAAAAGAATGAGGAAAATGCGAAGCTTGAAGCAGAACTCAAAAACGGTATCAGCGAAGAAGAAAAGGAATATATTGCCCGTAACGAATTAGGTTACATATTGCCGGGAGAGCACGTTTATGCGGATGCATCCTGAGCAAATGAAATAAAACATTTTTTCGGAGGAAGTCAGTTAGTTTATGCAGTTAGAAATCGGAACAATCTGTGACGGTAAAGTAAGCGGAATCACAAACTTCGGTGCATTCGTTTCTTTGCCCGGCGGAAAAACAGGAATGGTACATATCTCTGAGGTTTCAAACAAATTCATCAAAGACATCAGAGAAGTGCTCACAGAAAATCAGGATGTAAAGGTTAAGGTTATTTCTGTGGGAGAGGACGGAAAAATCAGTCTCTCAATCAAACAGACAGAAAAACAGGAAGAAAAGCCGAGAAGACCCAGACCTCCCAGAAATGCCGACGTTTGGCAGGGCAGTAAGAGTGAAGCAAAAGAGAATATGTCTTTTGAAGATATGATGGCCAAGTTCAAACAGGTAAGTGACGAAAAAATGACAGACCTGAAACGTTCAAAGGAATCAAAGCACGGTGGCTTCTCAAGAGGCGCACGTAAAGGTCAGAATGGCTGATAATTTGTTCTGACTTGTGAATAATATAAAAAACGAAAGGAAGTTTTGAAAATGGAATTTGTAAATAAAGAAATGCTTATCGGCGATATTCTTGACAAAGCACCTGAAACAGCACAGTTCTTCCTTGCAATGGGTATGCACTGTCTCGGTTGTCCCTCAGCAAGAGGAGAAAGCATTGAACAGGCTTGTTTTGTTCACGGCACAGATGCAGATGAGCTTGTAAACAACATCAACGCTTTTCTTGCAAAGAAATAATCAGGAAAACAAATGTGACCGCATCTTCTGATGCGGTCTTTTTTTTCAGGGAACCCCCGGCGAGGGTTCCCTGCGGAAAACAGTCATACAGGACTGTTTTTCTACCCTCCTGCGCTTTTGTGTGCATAAAGGTTTCACACTCTGCGGAGTGTGACAAGGGCGTTGCCCCTTGACCCCACGAACTTTTGAAAAAGTTCGACCAAAACTTTATATGTGAGGGGCTTATTCACTTGAATATATGTTTATTTTATGATACAATATATCATTAAATATTTCAGGTGGATTTTTATGGAAAACAAGGCTGTAAAAACTGAATATTTAGGTGGAGACATAAGTGCTGTTGTATCTGAAGACCATACTTTCGGTACGGATGCAGTTCTTCTTTCCCGCTTTGCGTCCGTAAAGAGAAAGGACGTCTGCTGTGACCTGGGAACAGGTTGCGGAATCATCCCTCTTTTATGGCTGAGAGAGGAAATGTATAATCCCGTGACAGGCGTGGAAATTCAGGAAAATGCCTGTGAACTTGTGAGAGAAGCAATAAAACTCAACAATCTTGACGGTAAGCTTGAAATTGTCAACTGCGACCTGAGGGAATATGCTGAAAATCTGCCTATGGGTAAATTTTCCCTTGTCACTTTCAATCCGCCTTATTTTTCGGTCGATTCGGGACAGTCAAGCCCAAGCGAAAGTGCAAGAATTGCAAGGCACGAAATTATGTCCGATATTTTTGAGGGTGCAAAGTGTGCATCGTTTATTCTGAAATTCGGAGGCAGATTCTGTGTCTGTCACCGACCTGAAAGACTTCCCGATGTTTTTGAGGCAATGCGTAAAAACAATATTGAACCAAAACGAATGGCTTTTTGCAGAAGACAGAAAAGTATGAAGCCTTTCCTTGTTCTTGTTGAGGGCAAAAAAGGTGCAAAGCCGTCACTTATAGTTGAAGATGAAATTATAATGGCTGATGAAGACGGCAATTACATTGATGGTGTTTACGGAGATGAGGTGAAATAAATGGGTAAGCTTTATGTTGTGGGAACTCCCATAGGAAACCTTGGGGACTTTTCTCCCAGGGCAGTAAATACTTTGGAAGAATGTGACTTTATTGCAGCGGAAGATACAAGAGTGACCCTGAAAATTCTCAATCACTTCGGTATAAAGAAGCAGATGGTCAGTTACTTTGAACATAACAGAACGGAGCAGGGTGAAAAAATCCTTGCAAGACTCCTTTCAGGTGAAAGTTGTGCCCTTGTTACTGATGCGGGTATGCCTGCAATTTCCGACCCGGGTGAAGATTTGGTCAGACTCTGTCACGAAAACGGAGTACCTGTTGAATCTGTACCGGGACCCTGTGCATTTTCTACTGCTCTTGCAATTTCGGGAATGCCCAGCGGAAGATTTACTTTTGAGGGATTTCTGAGTGTTACAAAAAACAGCAGACGTGAACATCTTCTTTCCCTTAAAGACGAAAAAAGAACTATGATTTTCTACGAGGCACCCCATAAATTAGGTGCGACTCTCAAGGATATGTATGAGAATTTCGGTGACAGAAACATAGCCATTGTCAGGGAAATTACAAAAATACACGAAGAAGTTATCAGGACAACCTTTTCCGAAGCCGTAAAGCTTTACGGTGACGGAGGCCTGAAAGGTGAGATTGTGCTGATAATCGACGGCAAAAAAGAGGAGAAAAAAGAAATAAGCCTTGAAGATGCGGTGAATATTGCACTCCGGAGGATGGAAGAGGGTTTTTCTAAAAACGACAGTGCAAAATATGCGGCAAAGCTGACAGGTATCAAAAAAGGTGACATCTATTCACGTCTTACGGAGGTTTAAAAGATGCAGGCATTTATTGAATATTTCAAAGAATACAAAATTTTATTTGCAATACTTTTTGTGCTTTTAATTATTCTCATTGTGGTTTATTCAAAAATGGGTAAGACAATGGCAAAAAGAAAGGCGGAAAAAGCAGCACTTATCAAAAAACTTGACCATATGAAATTCATAAGAGAATCTTACAGCGAACTGACAGAAGAAAAAATTGTTTCAGACAATGGTGAAAATCTCATTGAGGGTGTGGCAGACAATATTCAGGTTCGTCTTGAAAAGTCAGAGGATATGAACGAAGCCTTTGAAAAACTGTCCGAAGAAGAAAAAACAATCTATGCTTTTCACTATTTTCTTGATGAAAAGACAGTATCAGAGTTTTTTAAAAATTTCACAAAACCTCTTACGCCCTATGCACTTTCAGCCTGTGAAAAATTTCTTCCTGAAAATGTGCTGGTAAGTGTAAAAGAACTTTACGATTGTTATGATGAAGACAACGAAACAGTATCTGTTATCCCCGAAAGAATCGCTGAACTTGATGAGAAAATTCAGGCTCTCGATTTTGTGACTGATGCAAAAGAAAAAGCAGTCAGTTTCATAAAAGAAAATGCATCATCTTTTATAGGTTAATATTGATTTTTTTATTGATTAAGAACTTAATATATAGTATAATATAAGTTAACTTAAAAAGTCAGGAGGCGTAATCTTGGACGAGAACAAAGAAAAAGAATTGCTCGGTGAAGAAACTGCAGAAAAACTCACAGAGCAGGAAAAAGAAGAAGTCGGTGAGATTCTTGAAAATCTCGAAAATCAGGAAGAAACTACGGTTACAACTGATTGGGACGGTCTGGCTCACATAGGTGATGACAACACCATTATCGAAGAAGACGAGGTTGAAGAGAAACCCGAAGAAGAAACCGAAATCGCAGAGGATATGCTGTGTGAAAAATGCGGAAAAAGAGAGCGTTACACAGAACTTGATGAGGACTATCCTTACTGTAAAGCATGTCGTGAAAAGATGAAAAAAACACGTATGAACGGCTGGGGAGTATTCTATTTTATCTCGGCATTGTTAGGTTCATTGATTGCATTGTTTTTCGGATTTGCACTTGTTACAATATCAATTCCCGTAATGAAGGGTGATATGTATATGGCTGAGGGAAAATATAACTCAGCAATTACTTGTTACGAAGAAACAATTGCAACAATCAATCAGCTTAGTCAGTCATCAGGCGGAGTGCAGATTTTTGATGCAGGTAACAGAACTTATGCAAAAATCATAAAGGCTTATTTCCTTGCAGGTACTCCCACTTATGCTCAGGACTACTATTCTGCACTTGAACAATCAGGTGCTCTGGATAAGTTCAGATATGAAGAAACAAAGGAATATTACGAAATCTACGATAAGATGATGGACACATATTCCAATCTTCAGACAACTTATGTAAGTAAACTGAATTCTCTCTACACAGCAGAGAAAAAGGCTGATGTCAGCGCAGTCATAGATGAACTCAAAGAACTTGAAGGTCTTAAAGCTAACGAAAATAACGACAGATATATGATTGCTTACTTCCAGTACCTTTTCTGTTCAGTTACTGAAAATTCAACTGACGAGGGCATAGCATATCTTGAGGAAATCAAATCAGGCGGAAGAACTTATGAGTTCATCTATGCTATTGAGCTCTGTAACCTTTATCTTGAAAAAGGTGAATACGATAAAGCAGAGGCAATCTGCTACGAATCACTTGAAGAGTCACCTGAAAGCGTGGGTGTTTATCAGTACCTTATGATGTCAAAGAGAAGACAGGGTGACTATGAGGCTGCTCTTAAATTAGGCGAAGAAGCAGCAAAGATTGCAGAAACAATTTATGTTCCTGAAGGCTCAAGTGCAATGCCTTACAGTGTTCCTATGGAAGAGTCAATCGTATTTGCTCTTATGGGCGAAAAAGAAAAGGCTATTGCAGCAATTGATGCTTCAAACCAGCTTGGAAATGACAATGCAAACCTGAACCTTGCAATTCTGTTCCATTACCTTTACCATGTTAAAGGTACAGAGCCTGTAAAAGATGATAACGGAACAACAGTCTATGACAATGTTGACAAGGTGTATGACCAGGGTATTGCAACAATTGAAAATCTCGGTGCATATTATGGTCTTGCAATTTCTGAAAACATTCAGGCAATTATGGACGGCAAGAAAACACTTGAAGATGTATTTGTAAAAGGGGAGGTTAACTGGCAATGAGAATTATTAACGTAATAGTAAAAGTTCTTACTTTCCCCGCAGCGTTCCTAAAAGGATTCTGGGAGCAGCGTTTTTGCAGAATGATGGGTATTCCCGTAGAAAGCAAAAAGATTTTCGGCTCAGGCGAAATGGCAGGTCACATTGAACATGAACCTATCCGTTCACCTAAAAAAAGTTTCTGGTTCTGTTTCCTTTCAGGTTTTATGGTTTTCCTCACAGGGCTTGTTATTGCAGCTCCTGCACTTTTCGGATGGCTTTATCTTGATGTTGCAAGTCCTTTGATGAAATATTTAGTTATATCATGGCTCGGCCTTTCTTTCAATATGTTCGCAAACATTTTTCCCTCAGTTGAGGATGCTCTTATGATGTGGGAAAAATATAAAGAGATGGGTAAGGGTGCCAGAATCATCCTTGCTCCCGCAGCGGCGATAATGTATGCAGGTGCTTATGCAGAATCATGGGGAATCACTTTCCTTATAAACCATGTTTGGATTGTGTTGGCACTTGTGTCCATTCTTTCATAAAAATTATAAATGAGGTGTAAAAAATGACAGGCGATTTTAAATCAGACGGCATTATGTTCCTGATAGCTTGTGCGGTTATCGTTTTCGTAATTGCTCAGTCAGTATTCTTCATCGTGAAATCATGGAAAAGAGCAAAAGAATTGGGTATTTCAGAAACTACACTTAAAAACACAGTTTCATCAAGTGCACTTTTCACAGTAGCTCCAGCAATTTCAATCCTTGCAACAGTTTTCGCTCTTGCAAACTCACTTGGTATCGTTCTTCCCTGGATAAGACTTTCAGTTATCGGTAACCTGGCTTACGAAACAACTGCAGCACAGACTACCCTTGACTTCTGGGGAATTTCTCTGAGCAAAGCAGTTGAAGACCCTCAGCAGTTTGCGACAATAACAGTTGCAATGACTGTAGGTTCAATTGCTCCTCTTCTTATGATTCCTTTTGTCTGCAAACTTCTTCAGAAAAAAGTAGGTTCTGCAGTTCAGAAGAGCTCAGCAAAATCAACAGGTCTCAGCCTTGGTGATGTTATTTCAGCATCAGCATTCATCGGTATCGTTTCTGCTTTCGTTGCACGTGAAATCAACGGTATGACAGTGGCAAGCACAAACGCAGTAGATGAACT
>JAZRQI010000036.1:0-2799 GCA_045649705.1 Acutalibacteraceae bacterium | reverse complement strand
TCTTACAGATTTTATTGAGCATAAGCTTGGTGCAAGACATCTCAGTTACAAGAGGGGATACAGAAATGTTATTGACAAGCAGATAGAACTTAACCACTCTGCAATCAACTGTCCTCTTGCCATAGAAACATCAGGTCATGCCGCATTCAGAGAAAACTATTATCTTGATGATGGTGCATACCTCGTAACAAAAATTATTATAAAAATGGTTCTTCTTGAAAAAGAGGGTAAAAAGATTTCCGATTTACTTTCAGGACTTAAAGAGGCAAGGGAAAAACTTTCTTTGAGATTTGCCATAACAAAATCTGACTTTAAGTTTTATGGTGAAGAAATTATTGCATCACTTAACGGTTATGCACCATCCTGCGACGGTTGGACAGTTAAGAAAGATACCTATGAGGGAATACGTGTTTCAGTTGATGAGAACAACGGAAACGGATGGTTTCTCTTAAGGCTGAGTGTTCACGACCCGGTAATGCCTCTCAACATCGAAAGCAATGAATCAGGCGGTACTTTGAAAATCTGTGAAACACTTTATAAGTTTATGGAAGACCAATCAGGTATTGATTCCACACCGTTAAAAAAGGCAATAGATACACTTAAAAATTGATAACAAAGCCGATGTTTTTTTCATAGTATATTTATGGGAAACATCGGCTTTTAGCATGTTGAACAAATTCGAAATAAGAATATTTGTGAACATTGCTGAAAATTCTTTATTGATAAAAATTTAACGTATTTTTTGCTGAAAAATTTTGCCAAAAACCTTGATTTTTATAGATTCTTGTGCTAATATTTTAGCGATGATGGAATGGTGTAATAGGACGAATTTCATTGTTTCACCAATCAAAAAATTCCCTAAATATTCCGCAATAGCGGAAAACCAGGAGGCAGATGAGTTATGAATAAAATCATCTCATGGATTCTCTCTATCGTAATGCTTGTTCTCAGTTTCTTCGGTATCGGTACAGGAAACGAAACAGGTATGGCAAAGGGAGAATGGCTTGACAAAATGTCAACAACTCTCGGTCTTGAAGTTGCTGACGGCAAAACATCTGCAGATGCTTGTCTCGAATGGGGTATCATCACAGAAGATGATATGAACGATCTTGACGAAGCAGCAGACACAGCTTTTGTTTTTGGTACTCTCAAAGCAGCAGCTGAAAAATTAGGCGTAGATTACGCTAAAGTTACTGCAGAAGCTATTAAACAGGGTATTCTTAATGCAAAAGGTGAACTTGAAGCAGATGCAAAAGACACAGCAGATGCTTACTATGACATCCTCGGTATCCTTAAGAATCTTGCAGACAACAAAGAAGTAGAAAATAAAGCTGCTAACTATGTTTTTGCAGAAGATGTTGTAGAAGTTAAAGCTGACGACTATGCTGTTAACGGCAGCACAGTTACACTTCCTGCAGACACAGATCTTGCAGTAGGTGATGTATTCACAGTTCCTCAGGTAAGCGGAAATCTTGCAGGCGGCATCTTTGAAGTAGTTTCTGTTAAAGAAACAGCTAATGGTGTTGTTGTAGAGACAAAAGAAGCTCAGCTTGAAGATGTTGTTGAATCAATCGATTACGCTTCATCATTCTCACCTGATATGACAGCTGCTCAGGTTGTTACAGGTGAAGGCGAAGTTATCATGGAAGGCGTAGCAAACAACGAAGGTATCAAAGAAACAATTGACGAAGTTAAAGGCATTGTTTCTGACAAAGATGCACTCAAAGGTGCTATTAAAGATCTCCTCGTTGACACACTTTCAGAAGGTAGCTTCTCAATCGGTGGTGCTGATATTGACTACGCATTCACAGAAGGCGGTTTTGATATCGGTATCTCTGGTGACGTAGGTAACGGCATCAACCTTTCAAAATCATACTCAGTTTCTAACCTTGAACTCCTTACAAAGTTTGACGGTTCTTTCAAAGACGGTAAAGCTTATGTTAAGGAAGGTTACCTTAAACTCAACTATGATTGCGTTGATACAACAAAGGTAAGCGGTTCTTACTCAGCATCTCTTGTTTCAGGTGTTACAGAAGACATCTCAAGCATGGAAGTTGTTGACCAGATCAAGATGAACTTCGAAAACCTTAAACTCGAACAGGGTACATCAAGATTCCCCTTGTTCACAGCACACATCGCTGTTCCCAACGCTCCCTCTATCACAATCAAGATGGAAGCAAGCGTTATCTTCAACGTTTGGGGTTATGCTGAACTTATCATCACAACTGAAAACTGCGTAGGTTACGAAATCATCGATAACAACGGCAGATTCATTCGTGAATCAAGAGAAACAGCTCCCAAAGTATTCAATGCTATGGGTACTGCAGAAGCTCTCGTAGGTCTTAATGTTGGACTTTGCGCATTCGGTATCTCTCTTATTGACGTAGGTCTTCAGGGCGGTCTCGGTGTTTATGTATATGCAACAGTTACACTTCCCTACTCAGACTTCACAACTACACAGATAGCCGATATTCCTGCAAACATTCTTGCACAGTCAGTAGCTATTCTTGACAACGCTGATGAAATCACAGTTTCAGGTACTGCACAGTTCTACGGTATCTTCAAGATTTCACTTTGTGAAGACAGTATTACTGACAAAATCGGTCTTTCAAAAACATGGACAATTGTTGACAGAAGCAACGGTACATTCGCTACAATTAACTTCTAATCAACTATAAATTAAACCTTTGATGTCGTCCAATCAATGGTTGAAAAGGGCAGTTGGTGCACCGGCTGCCCTTGATTTTTTTATATAACAACAGGGTTCATCTGCTACTGAGATGAACCCTGTTGTTTGTT
>JAZRQI010000035.1:0-4889 GCA_045649705.1 Acutalibacteraceae bacterium | reverse complement strand
GTGTTGACGATGAAGCACTGAAACACGAAGCAGAAGTTCTTGGTGTAAACTTTGAAACACCTGAAGAAAAAGAGGAGACAGAAGAAGCGCCTCAGGAATTTGAAGACATCTATTCAAATAGCGAAGATGATGAAGCAGAGGAAGATGTCGCAGTTCCTGTTACTGAAGAAGTGACAGAAGAGTCTGCAGAAGAAACAGAAGAATTTCCTGAAGAAGAACCAAAAAAGAAAAAGAGTTCAATTTTCCCCAAGAAGAGTGATTCAACAGGTGAAAAAATAAGAAAAATAGTTTTCATTGTTTCAATCATTGCTCTTTTGGTAAGTGCAGGCTGGCTTATAAATGACTACTTTGTTCAGCCTTATCTTATTTCTCAGCAGAACAAAGAAGTTGCAACCCTTATTGATAATGAAGAAACTACTCCCGAACAGGTTATTGAAAAACTCAACAACCTTGACGAAGAAGAAAAAACTGTTACTTTTGACAGTCTCAAGAAATCAAACAAGGATTTCAAAGCATGGATTGCTGTTCCCGGTGCAAACATCAGTCTTCCCGTTGTTCAGACAACAAATAACGATAAATATCTTAATACAGGTTTCAATGGCAAGTGGCTTTCAGGTGGCACAGCATTTATCGACTACCTTAACAAAGCACCTTTCTCCGATATGAACACTGTAATCTACGGTCACAATATGCGTGACGGTTCAATGTTCGGTTCAATCAAAAACTATAAGAATATTAACACATTCAAGAAAAATCCTCTCATTTATGTTTACACTGAAAACGAAACTTATGTTTATAAAATATACTCAGTTTTCCTTTCAAGTGCAGTTAAGACTGATGATAACGGATACGTTTTCGGATACAATTTCATAAACCTTTCAAGCGAAGAAAATTTTGCAAGTTTTATGCAGGAGCTTAAACTCCGTTCTTATTATGATACAGGTGTTGACTATCAGTCAGGTGATAAACTTCTTACACTTTCAACCTGCGACAGAACAGTTATGAAAAATGGCAGACTTGTAGTCGTTGCAAGACTTGTCAGAGAAAATGAAGAACCTGAGGTTGACACTTCAATTGCATCTGTCAACAGCAAACAGAAATTCCCTGCAGGTTGGTATGAAAAGAAAAAGCAGAAGAATCCTTATGAAAACTCAGTAAAATGGATAGCACAGTAAAAGAGAGGATGACAAACAGTGCAGATTAAACTCATATCTTTCAGCGAAAGTAAATTGGTTGCTATGAACATAGCCCACGAAGTAATAACAAACAAAATCAGTGAAGTTACAGGCGTTGATGAAGATTTCCTTTTCTGTCAGTCACAGAAAGAAATGTTCGCAGGGGTAAAAGAAGGCATTGAAAAGGCTGATGTTATACTTGTAGCAGTAGATGTATCCCGCTTCATTTCAACAAAAGCCGCTTTGTTCAGAGCGTTAGGTTTCAAGTGCAGACTTAATTCTCAGGTAGTTGAACTTATTAACAGTGATGCTTGTATGGCAACACTTAATGAAAATCAGGTGAATGCTCACGCTGCGATTCCCGTAGGCGGAAAAGCATTTGTTACAAACGACGGTCTGTTCTCAGGCTTCGGTATAGAATCAGGAAAACAGAAACTTATTTTCGTTCCAATTGACGACAGAAGAATCGGTGCCGTTATTGAAAACGGTATGATTGATTTCCTTGCGGACGGTTTTGTAAAAGAGGAAGAACCTGCTGTTGTGGAAAATGATATTCCCGAAGAAATGGAAGGCTACGTTCAGCCTATTGAAAACTTCGAACCTCCTGTAGAAAATATCGAGCCTCAGTATGAAGAAATTTACAGAGCACCTGAGGCACCTGTAGAGGAAAAAGAAGAATTTGAAGACATCCAGTCATCTTCTTATAATGAAGAATCTTTCGAAGAAGAAATTCCTCAGGATGTTGAAGAAGAAAATGTTGTTGAAGAAGATTCACTTTCTGTTCTTGCTGCAAGAGGCGTGAAAATCGCATTTGTACGTCAGAGAGAAAACGAAGTATGTGCAAATATTATTTCAGAGTTTGAAAATTCATCAGCAGCAGTTATGGTTGACTTCCCTGCTATGGACACAGCCGAAGATGATGTAAAGAGAAAAGAAAGCCTTGCTTCAATTGCAAGAAAGGCAATGGAAAACACTGATGCTGATTTTGCAGTGGGAATGAGTGAAATCTATAAAACTGAAGATGATGCAAATTATATTTTCGCAACCCTTACAGATGCTAACAAATCAAGCGTATTTAAAATTTACTCATCAGAAGATGAGACTGCAGAGGACCTTTACACAGCAGGTCTTGAAAGCATAATAGAAAAAATCACTCAGAAAACAGTTGATTTTAAACCTGCAGAAGAAGAAACTCAGACTATGGGTGAAGCACCTCTTACACAGAAAAACAAAATAACTCCTGCAACACAGATTGCTATCTGGGTGCTTGTTATTGTTGCTCTCTGTGCACTCTCAGCGCTTATTATTGATTCTGTTATGTCTTCAAGAGCATCTCTTGCAGAATCATCAGGTGCAATAATTTCTGAAATCAACAATCTTTTGCTGAGGTAAAAATATGAAATTTCTCGCATTTTCAGATATGCATTATTCTGATGTTCATTTGGATGGAGAAAGAAACCGTCCGATGTCATTGGAAAAGGTGAAAAGAGCGTTGTCAGAGCATCTTGATGAATGTGATTTTGTGGTCAATTTTGGTGATACAGCAGATCTTTTTGAGGAAGGAAAACAACAGACACTTCTGTGGGAAGAAACAGCAGATGTTCTTAAAAGCTGCGGTAAAAAATACTATTGTCTTATAGGAAACCATGATACATCAACCGACAAAAACACCTGGGTCGAAATTATGGGTATGCCTGCAAGGTACTATTCTTTACAGTATGATTCGTATAAAATCCTTGTTCTTGACCCTAATCAGAACGATGAAAAGAATCCTCTTCCCGATAAGGAAATCAAATGGGCTTATTGCTATATTGATGCTGAGCAGTTTGAATGGATGAAAAGGGAGATTGAAACTGCTGAGAATGATGTGATTGTTTTTACTCACGAATTATTGATTCTTGGTGACAGAAATAACGACGATGACCATGTTATCAGAAACAGAGAAAAAGTAATAGATCTTATAGAAAATAGCGGTAAGGTAAAGGCGGTGTTTTCCGGTCATTACCATTACGGTGACAGCGTTTGTCATAACGGAATTGACTATGTAACGTTCCGTTCAATTTGTCTTAATGATGATTATGCTCATTATGTGGTGACAATTGATGATAACGGAATTGATGTAAAAGAATACGGTATAAAATAGGATATAAAAAATGAACCCCATCAGCTGTGCTGATGGGGTTTAATGTTACCTATGATTATTTAGCTTCTTTTTTTGTAATTGCTTTCATTACAAAGAGGAATGCAACTGTAAGCACTGCACCGATGGGAAGTGTAATCCAAGCACTCTGAACGAAACCTGCTACGATATACATTACAAATGAAATTGCTGCAACTGAAATCGCATAGGGAAGCTGAGTTGAAACGTGGTTAAGGTGGTTGCACTGTGCACCTGCTGATGACATAATTGTTGTGTCAGAGATGGGTGAGCAGTGGTCACCGCAAACTGCACCTGCAAGACAAGCTGAAATACCGATGATAAGGATTGTTGAATCTGCAGGGAAGATTGCTGTAACGATAGGGATAAGGATACCGAATGTACCCCATGATGTGCCTGTTGCAAAAGCAAGACCGCAAGCAACAAGGAAGATAACTGCGGGAAGGAATTTGTCAAGGCTTTCTGCTGAGTTAGCCATAACGTTACCTACAAATTCTTTTGCACCGAGAAGACCTGTCATATTTTTAAGTGCAGTTGCAAGAGTAAGGATTGTGATAGCGGGCACCATTGCGATAAAGCCCTGAGGAACACAAGCCATAGCATCTTTGAATGAAACAACACGTCTGATAACAAGGTAAGCAACGATGAGGATAAGTGCTACAATACCGCCCCAGGGAAGACCTACTGTTGCATCTGTGTTTGAGAAAGCATCAATGAAGTTTGAACCATCAAGGATTCCGCCGTTATAAACGAGAGCGAAAACGCAGATACCGATAAGAACAACGATGGGGAGAACAAGGTCAATAACTTTGCCTTTGGGATTGGGAACAGATTCTTCTGTCTGTTCTTCTTTGCCTGATGTAAAGATGTCACCGTTTACTACTGCATTGTGTTCGTGTTTTCTCATAGGACCGAAGTCAAATTTCATAAGGATAATAGCGATGATGAACACAAATGTAAGGAGTGAGTAGAAGTTGAAGGGGATAGCCTGAATGAAGAGCTTGAGGCCCTGACCTTCTTCAGCATAACCTGAAACTGCTGCTGCCCAAGAAGAAATAGGAGCAATCATACAAACAGGTGCTGCTGTAGCATCAATAAGGTATGAGAGTTTTGAACGTGATACTCTGTGTGCATCTGTGATGGGACGCATAACTGAACCAACAGTAAGGCAGTTGAAATAGTCATCAATGAAAATGAGAACACCGAGGATAAACGTTGCAAACATTGCACCTGTTCTTGATTTGATGTTCTTTATAGCCCAGTCACCGAAGGCACGGCTTCCGCCTGCCTTGTTCACAAGAGCAACAATAACACCTAAAACTACAAGGAATACGAATATTCCTGCTGTGCCCGATACTGCCGCTACGATACCTTCATTTAAAAGGTTGTCCATAGCTGCAACGGGTTTGAAGTTAGTTGAGAACAGCGCTGCGATTGCGATACCGATAAACAGAGAGGAGAAAACCTCTTTGGTTACCAGCGCAAGAACGATTGCAACAAGGGGCGGAACGAGGGAAACGAATGTTGCGTAGTAGTTGTTGGGTGCATCAGCAGCG
>JAZRQI010000034.1:0-14763 GCA_045649705.1 Acutalibacteraceae bacterium | reverse complement strand
ATTCACATTTTGTGTGAATTCTGCTTATTGAAGAAAGCTCCGTACTGAAATATAATAGATATATCATATTATGCAAGGAGAGTTATTCATGACATTACTCACAAAAATCATTACAGCCATTCTTATAATCCCCTCTTTGCTCGGCATACATTCCGCCGATGCAAAAGATACGGAAGCCGCTTACAGAGAAACTGTAGCATCAATCGGATACAAAAACACTATTGAAGATGCTATCCCCCAGACAGACCTTTACAAAATGGTCGAAGACCATTTCTCTTCTGCACTTCCCGAGGGTAAAACAGAGAAAAAAGCAATCATTATCGGCTATGACGGATGCCGTGCAGACGCACTTACACTTGCACAGGGTAAAGACTCAGGTATTAGAAAAATGCTTGACAACGGCGCATCTGTGAATCTCGTTTACTGCGGAGGTGTGAACTTCCCCGAAAAGAACACTCAGGACACTTCAACCGCTCCCGGCTGGTGCTCAATCCTTACAGGTCAGTGGGCTGACAAAACAGGCATTACAGGTAACGGAATCACAAAGACAATGGAGTATAAAACACTCCTTACCTCTCTTACAGAAGATAAAGTTATCGACTCAGCAGCATTCATCACTTCATGGGACGGTCACTTTGCAACTGATAATGCAACATACAACCTTGAAAAAGCATATTGCGAAGAAAACAACCTGGATGTAAGCTTCAAGCTCTGCTCAAACGACACAAGTTCTGCTAATGCTGCAATCAAAAATCTGAAAGAAGGCGACTGCTCAGATTTCATTTTTGCAATTTACGAGGGTACTGACCATGCAGGTCACAGTTTCGGTTTCTCAACAAACAACCCCATCTATCAGGTAGGTTTCAGAATCAATGATGTTCTTGCTTACAGAACTTTAAATGCAATTGAAAAAAGAGAAACTTTTGACACAGAAGACTGGCTTATCATCATCACTTCTGACCATGGCGGATTCGGCACAGGTCACGGCAGAGAATCAATCCAGGAAAGAATGACATTCATCGTAACTAATAAGTAATTTCACCGAAAAATCCCCTCCGCCAAAAACTTCGTTTTTGCCACCTCCCCTTGCATTTTCAAGGGGAGGATTTTTTGCGATAAAATACACATTATTATGAATTTTTTTGTGGCTTATGTATTGTATTTTATAAATAATTAAAGTATAATTTATGTGTATATTTATAAGCACACTCTAAGGAGGCGTATAATATGTCAGAAGTCAAACTCGGTATTCAGCTTTTCACCCTGCGTGATTTTATCAAAACAGCTGAAGACTTTGACAAAACTCTTGATGAACTTTCAAAAGAAGACGTCAGTGTAATTCAGATTTCCGCAATAGGTCCCATCCCTCAGAATGAGGTCAAGGAAATCGTGGAAAAGTACAATATGGACGTCTGTGTCACACACACCAATTTTGAGAGAATGAAAAGTGACACTCAGACTGTGATTGATGAACACAAAATGATTGATTGCGACTGCTTAGGTCTTGGCGGTATGGGTGACGAGTACAGAAAAGACCTTGCATCTCTCAGACAGTTCATCAAAGACGCTGAGGCTGTGGGTAAAATGTGTTTTGAACAGGGAATGCACTTTGCTTACCACAACCACGATTTTGAATTCAAAACAGTTCTTGAAGACGGCAGAACAATTATGCAGGTTCTTCTTGAAGAAACAAACCCGGATTACTTCTGGTTCATTCCCGATACTGCATGGATTCAGATTGGCGGAGAAGACCCTGTGGAATTCCTTGAAAAACTCAGAGGCAGAGTCAAGGTTTGCCACTTCAAAGATTATGTAAAGGCAGATAACGAAAAAGGCTTTAAGTTCACAGAACTTGGCAAAGGTGAAGTAGATATCCCCGCCTGTTACAGAAAGCTCAAGGAGATGGGTATTCCCTATGCAGTTTATGAACACGACATTGACTGGGAAATAAGTGCAATGCAGTCCTGTAAGGACAGTTACAAATATATGCTTAAAGTTGCAGAAGAAAACTAAACTTGAAAGGAAGTTTTACATATGTCAGAAAAAATCAGAGTAGGTATTGTGGGCATCGGTAATATGGGCTCATCACACCTGAGAAACTACAAAGAAAACAAAATGCCTGAGGTGGAAATCACAGCAGTATGTGACATCAAGGAAGAAAGACTTCAGTGGGCAGAAAAAGAGTTCCCTGCAATTGCCCGTTTTGACAGTTACGACAAAATGCTTGACAGCGGCCTTTGTGATGCTGTTCTCATTGCAGTCCCTCACTATGACCACCCACCTATGGCTATCAAGGCTTTTGGAAAAGGTCTTCACGTTATGACAGAAAAGCCTGCAGGTGTTTACACAAAGCAGGTACGCGAAATGAACGAAGTAGCAGCAGAGAGTGACAAAACTTTTGCTATTATGTATAATCAGAGAACTAATCCTATGTATCGCAAAGCAAGAGAAATCGTAAAAAGTGGTGAATACGGTGAACTCAAACGTGTAAACTGGATTATCACAGACTGGTTCAGAACTCAGTCTTACTACAATTCAGGCGGATGGCGTGCAACCTGGTCAGGTGAAGGCGGCGGCGTTCTTCTCAACCAGTGTCCTCACAACCTTGACCTGTGGCAGTGGATTTGCGGTATGCCCAACAAAATCAAGGCTGTCTGCAGAGTAGGTCAGTGGCACGACATTGAAGTCGAAGATGACGTTACAATTTACGCTGAATATCCCAACGGTGCATCAGGTGTATTCATCACAACAACAGGTGACTGCCCCGGCACAAACAGACTTGAAATTACTCTCGACAGAGCAAAGCTTATCTGTGAAGATAATAAACTTCGTATGTATGTCCTTGAAAACAATACAAAAGATATTATCTACAAATCAGAAGACGGCTTCGCAAAAACAGACGGCGAATGGGTTGACGTTGAGCTTGAAGGTGAAAACAATCAGCACTCAGGTGTTATGAATGCTTTTGCTGCAAACATCCTCCGCGGTGAAGAGCTTATCGCAAAAGGTGAAGAAGGCATCAACGGTCTTACTATTTCAAATGCTGCTTTCCTTTCATCATGGCTTGACAAAACAATTGACCTTCCCATTGACGAAGATTTGTTCTATCAGGAACTTGAAAAAAGAATCAAGTCATCAAAAGCAAAAACAAGCGTTGTTGAAAAAGTCAACGAGGATATGAGCTCCACATATTAAAAAATAATTCCGAAAGGATTTTTGCAATGAATAAAACTCTTGTTATTATGGCTGCAGGTATGGGCAGCAGATACGGAAGTTTAAAACAGATTGACCCTGTCAGTGAAGACGGTTCTCTCATCATTGACTATTCAATTTACGATGCCGTTAAAGCAGGTTTCAACAAAATTGTTTTTATTATCAAAAAACAGGATGAAGAAGCTTTCCGAGACGCCATCGGCAACAGAATCGAAAAGAAAATCAGAACAGAATATGTTTTCCAGGATATCGATAACATCCCCGAAGGCTACTCCGTTCCCGAAGGACGTGTTAAACCCTGGGGTACAGGTCACGCAATACTCTCCTGTCTCGGCACAGTAAAAGAACCTTTTGCAGTTATCAACTCCGATGACTACTACGGACCTCAGACATTTATGGAGGCTTCTCAGTGGATTGAAAAAACCGACTTTGACAAAGAAGTTCTTCCGTTCAGTATGATTGGTTTCAGACTTAAAAACACTCTCACGGAAAACGGCCACGTTTCCCGCGGTGTCTGTGTTGTAAACGAAAATAATCAGCTTGACCAGATTACAGAAAGAACAAAAATCATCAGACGCGGTGACAAGGTTTATTACGAAGACAACGATACTCCCGTTGAACTTGACGAAAACTCAATCGTTTCAATGAACTGCTGGTGCTTCCCTCCTCAGTTTATCGACACATTACAGGTAAGATTCAATGAATTCTTCAAGACAGTTGAATCAAATCCCCTTAAATCTGAATTCTTCCTCCCATTTGTAGTTTCAGATATGCTTGAAGAAAAAGAATGCACTGTTGACGTTCTTCAGACATCAGACAAATGGTTCGGTGTTACTTACAAAGAGGACAGACCTCTCGTAGTTAAATCGATACAAGAAATGAAAGATGCAGGAATTTATCCTCAGAATATGATGAAATAAGGTGTTTACGCTATGAAAATTTTACCTGAACTTCTTGATTACGATATTTTCCCGAAAGTAATCTCAGAGAAAAAAGAAACACTTATCACAATCAAACCTTTGGGCGGTCATGCACATTTTGAAGAAAGTGAATATACTCTTCACATCCTCGGTCTTGAAGAGGGTGCAATCAGAAACTATAAGGACAGAAAAAATCTTCACAAGATTCTGGTCAAGGTAGATGATGACAAGTGCATCAGATTTAAATATTCTTTCCCTAAGGAGCAGATGTATTACATCCGTCTTATCAAGCCTGACGGAAAAGAGCTTGTTGAACTTGCAGTTTACGCAGTCGCTCCCGACCTTGCAGGAAGATATCCCTTTACAGGTGACCTTCACTTCCACACCTGCTTCTCAGACGGCAGACAGGCTCCTGAAATCGCCGTTGCAAACTGCCGTAAAATCGGTTATGACTTTATGGCCATCACAGACCACGGCAGATACTATCCATCACTTAAGGTCAAGGAATTCTACAAGGATGTGCCCATTGACCTGAACCTTATTCCCGGTGAAGAAGTGCATCTTCCCAAGGCTGACGAAGACCATATCAACGATATCCACATCGTAAACTTCGGCGGTGAATACAGTATCAACGCTATGTTTGACGGCTCTCATATCCAGGAAGTGGGAGATGACAAAAAACTCCGCTCACTTTACGGCGAATGTCCTCCCGTTAAATCAATCCGTGAAATGAACGATATGCTTGACAGAATGGCTGAACAGGCAGATATTCCCGAAGGCATTGAAAGATACGCTTACACTTCATGTAAATTCATCTTTGACGAAATCAGAAAAGCTAACGGTCTCGGCATTTTCTGCCACCCCTACTGGATCTCAAACGTTCAGCAGGTTCCCGAAACTTTCCTTGACTATATGATGGAAACTCAGCCTTTCGATGCTTTTGAAGTTCTCGGCGGTGAAAACTATTTCGAGCACAACGGTTTCCAGACAATAAGATATTACGAAGACCTTGCAAAAGGCAGAAAATATCCTATTGTCGGCTCAACTGACTGTCACAACTCAGTTGACCCTGACCGTTTCCCCTGTAAAACAATCGTCTTTTCAAGAAGAAACGAAAGAAAAGACCTTATCTCATCTATCAAGGATTTCTACAGTGTTGCAGTTGACACAATAAGCACTGAATACAGAATTGTGGGTGACTTAAGACTTGTAAAATATGCAACATTCCTTATGCAGAACTATTTCCCCATTCACGATGACCTCTGCTTTGAAGAAGGCCGTGCAATGAAAGCTTATGCCTGCGGTGAGGAAGGAAGCCGTGAGACTCTTGAATTCCTCCACGGCAGATGTGAAAAACTTCTCAAAAAATACTTTGCATTCTAAAGAGGTAAATAACTATGGCTGAATTTATACTTTCTGCTTTCTCTGACGAAGCAGGAGGCGGTATTCTTGAACAGATTGCCGCACTTAAAAGAAACGGACTTACACACACAGAACCCAGAGGTCTTGACCACGGAAACATCTCCGAATATACTGCCGAGCAATGTAAGGAACTGAGAAAAATCCTTGACGACAACGGCATCGGCGTTTCCGCTATCGGCTCACCTTTCGGCAAAATCAACATTGCAGACGATTTCGTACCTCACTTTGAACTTTTCAAGAGAAACGTGGAAAACGCTTGTATTCTCGGCACTGACAAAATCCGTATGTTCAGTTTCTTCTTCAACGAAAACCAGTCACACGAAGAGTACCGTGACGAGGTTTTTGAAAGACTTGAAAAATTCGCAGACTATTCACTTAAATCAGGTGTTTGGTGCTGTCACGAAAACGAAAAAGATATTTACGGCGACACAGACGAATATTGCCTTGATATCTACAAAACATTTAAAGGTAAAATCAAAGGTGTTTTTGACCCTGCGAACTTTATTCAGTGCGGTGTTGAAATTATCCCCGCTTACGAAAAACTTGAAGAATACATTGAGTATATGCACGTCAAAGACTGCATTTTCGAAACAAGCAAGGTTGTTCCTGCAGGTAAAGGCGACGGTCAGTTAGTTGAACTTCTCAGACGCTTCAGCAAGAAAGACGGCAAGAGAATCCTCACACTTGAGCCTCATCTGACAGTCTTTGAGGGTCTTGCAGCCCTTGAGGGTGAAGGCGGTACTGCAGACCAGCTCAAGGATGATTTCACATATCCCTCACAGTCTGCATCTTTCGATGCTGCAAGTGATGCTTTGCACAATGTACTTTCACAAATTTAACAGAGGTATAAAAATATGTTGATTAAATTAAGAGATAAAAAAGATTGCGTTTTTGATATGATTGCCCTTGGTGAAGTTATGCTCAGACTTGACCCCGGTGATATGCGCGTTAAAAACGCCCGTTCTTTCCGTGTGTGGGAAGGTGGCGGAGAATATAACGTAGCACGTGGTCTTCGCAGATGCTTCGGTATGAAAACAGGTGTTGTAACTGCTTTTGCCGACAACGAAATCGGCAGACTCTGTGAAGATTTCATTCTTCAGGGCGGTGTTGACACTTCTATGATTCAGTGGGTACCATATGACGGCATCGGAAGAAAAGTGAGAAACGGTCTCAATTTCACCGAAAGAGGCTACGGTATCCGCGGTGCAGTAGGTGTTTCTGACAGAGGCAACACTGCAGCATCACAGCTAAAAAAAGGTGACATCGACTGGGAATACATTTTCGGCACTCTCGGTGTTCGTTGGCTCCATACAGGCGGTATTTTTGCAGCACTTTCAGAGTCAACTGCAGAAGTTGTTATCGAGGCTGTAAAAACTGCTAAAAAATACGGTACTATCGTTTCCTATGATCTTAACTACCGTCCCTCTCTCTGGAACGACATCGGCGGTAAAGAAAAAGCACAGGCTGTCAACAAGGAAATAGCAAAATACATCGACGTTATGATTGGTAACGAAGAAGATTTCACTGCCTGTCTCGGTTTTGAAATTGAGGGCAATGACGAAAACCTGAAAGAGCTTAACCTTGACGGTTACGTTAAAATGCTTGGTGAAGTATGCAAAGCATATCCCAACTTCAAGGTTATTGCAACAACTCTCCGTACAGTTAAAACTGCATCAATCAACGATTGGAGTGCTATGGTTTATGCTGACGGAAAAGTATATAACGGTCTCAGTCTTCCCGGACTCGAAATCTACGACAGAGTCGGCGGCGGTGACTCATTCGCATCAGGTCTTATCTACGGTCTTATGACTTATGACGATGCTCAGACAGCAGTAAATTACGGTGTAGCACACGGTGCATTCGCAATGACTACACCCGGTGACACATCAACTGCATCACTTAAAGAAGTTGAAAATATTATCGGCGGTAAAGGCGCACGAGTAGCAAGATAAAATTAACCCTATCGGAGGAAATCAAAATGAAAAATTACAAATTTGCATCACTTCTTATGGACAAACACGAGTATCCCGAAGAAGCAAAAAAAGTTCTCAGTGATGCTTTTGAAAAAATCATCGCAAACGAAAAAGCAAACAAAATCTACGAATCAATCAGAGTTGACTACTTTAAGAAAAATAAAAACTTCGACAAATTCTCTGACAAAACAAAGGCTCTTTCCGAAGAAATCGGTGTTCACATTTACATCGTAAACCTTGTGATTCTTCTCGGATGCACAGAAGCACTCCTTAAGAAATACAAGAAAGAAAACATTGACGAAGAAATTTTCTGGGATTCAATGATTGACCTTAAAGTCAAAATGATTGAATGTAAAGAAAACTATGATATGTACGGCACCTTTGTTGAAGGCTGGTTCAACGGCTTCTACCAGATGAGAAGATTCAAGATTGGCAGATTTGAATATGACCTTGCAGACTTCGGTTGCAGTGAATTCACTATTGCAGGTGAAACAATCAAAGACGAAGAATTCTGTCTCGGTATGCACATCCCCTCTCATTGCGGTAGTCTTTCAATGGATGTAAGACTTGACTCATACAAAAAAGCATATAAATTCTTCCGTGACAAATTCGGTGACAAGAAATATATGTACATAGTCTGCGGTTCATGGCTTCTTTATCCCGATAACGATAAAATCCTTCCCGCAAATTCAAACACAGTAGATTTCCTCTACGACTTTGAGCCCCTCAACGTTACAACAAAATACGATTTCGGTGACCAGTGGAGAGTTTTCGGCGTTCAGTATGATGATAAGCCGGTTTCTGAACTTCCCAGAAACACTTCAATGCAGAGAGCATTTGCCGAATGGTTGGAAAAAGGCAACAAAACAGGCTCCGCTTACAGCGTACTTGTTTTTGACGGCGAAAAAATTCTCACAAGACAAAAGTAAAATCAGGCCTTATTTTGTACTATTTACCATATTGACAAAGCACCCGTTTTTAAGGTAAAATATATGTGTAAATAATTCATTCTGTGTGACTGACGGATTGGGTGACAAACACCATGAAGCATAGAATGATTTCAGCCGACCGTCTGGGCAATCCTCGTCACACGTGGATTGCCCTTTTGTATTTTTACGTGGGCTTATGTTTAATCTATCGAAAGGATGATATCAATGAACGAATGCTGGAACGGATTTAAAGAAGGTAAATGGCAGAACGAAATCAATGTACGTGATTTCATTCAGACTAACTATACACCTTATGAGGGAGATTACTCTTTCCTTGCAGGTCCCACAAAAAGAACAACAGATTTAATGAACAAACTCAACACTCTGCTTACTATTGAAAAACAGTACGGCGGTGTGCTTGATATCGACACAACAACAGTTTCAACTGTTACCGGTTACAAACCCGGTTATCTGGACAAAGAAAACGAAATCATCGTAGGCTTGCAGACTAACCGTCCCCTTAAAAGAGGTGTAAACCCCTTCGGCGGTATCAGAATGGCAAGACAGGCTTGTGCTGCTTACGGCTACAAGCTTTCAGACAAAATCGAAGATGAATTCAAATTCAGAACAACACATAACGACGGTGTTTTCCGTGCTTACAGCGAAGAAATGCGTCTCGCACGTAAATCAAGCATCATCACAGGACTTCCCGATGCGTACGGCAGAGGCAGAATCATCGGTGACTACAGACGTGTTGCTCTTTACGGTGTTGACCGTCTTATCGAAGAAAAGAAAAAGGACAAGGCTCACATCGCAAAAGATGAGTCAATGAACTATAAAACCGTAAGACAGCTTGAAGAACTCTTCCAGCAGATTACATTCCTCGGCTTCATGAAAGAAATGGCTGAAATGTACGGTTTTGACATCAGCCGTCCTGCTGAAAACACAAAAGAAGCAGTTCAGTGGCTCTATTTCGCTTACCTTGCTGCAATCAAGGAACAGAACGGTGCTGCAATGAGCCTCGGCAGAGTTGCAACATTTATCGATATTTATATTGAACGCGACATCAAAAACGGCGTTCTCACAGAAGAAGAAGCTCAGGAAATCATGGACGATTTCGTTATGAAACTCCGTATGGCAAGACACCTGAGAACTCCCGAATACAACGAACTCTTCGGCGGTGACCCCATGTGGATTACAGAAGCAGTCGGCGGTATGGGTGAAGACGGCAGAACTCTTGTTACAAAGAACAGCTACAGAATTCTCAACACTCTCTACAACTTAGGCTCTGCTCCCGAACCCAACCTTACAATTCTCTGGTCAGACAAGCTTCCCGAAAACTTCAAAAAATTCTGTGCAAAAGTTTCAATCGACACAGACTCAATTCAGTATGAAAACGACGACGTTATGCGCCCTCACTACGGTGATGACTATGCTATTGCCTGCTGCGTTTCTGCAATGAAAGTAGGCAAACAGATGCAGTTCTTCGGTGCTCGTTGCAACCTTGCAAAGCTTCTTCTCCTTACTCTCAACGGTGGTTATGACACAACATCAGGCATCCACATCGGACCTCAGAAAGATGTTATGGCAGACGAGATTCTTGATTACAATAAGGTTATGGAGAGATTTGACGAATACGTAAAATGGTTGATGAAGCTCTATGTAAACACAATGAACGTCATCCACTATATGCACGATAAATACGCTTATGAGAAGTCACAGATGGCTCTTCACGACACTGATGTTGACAGATTTATGGCTTTCGGTATTGCGGGACTTTCAGTTATCACAGACTCACTCAGTGCAATCAAATATGCAACCGTAAAACCCATCCGTGACGAAAAAGGCTTTATCGTTGACTTTGAAACTGAGGGCGAATTCCCCAAATACGGTAACGACGACGACCGCGTTGACTTTATTGCACGTGACCTTGCACATCAGGTTATCACAGAGCTTCGCAAAACTCCCACTTACAGAGATGCGATTCATACTCTTTCCGTGCTTACAATCACTTCAAACGTGGCTTACGGCAAAAAGACAGGCGCAACACCTGACGGAAGAAAGAAAGGCGAAGCTTTCGCACCCGGTGCAAACCCCATGCACAACCGTGAAGAAAACGGTGCACTTGCATCTCTCAACAGTGTTGCAAAAATATCTTACAACGATTGCCGTGACGGTATTTCAAACACATTCTCAATTACTCCCGATGCTCTCGGCAAAGATGAAGATTCAAAAATCTCCAACCTTGTTCACGTTCTTGACGGATATTTCAGAAAGAACGCTCACCACATCAATGTAAACGTTCTCAACCGTGAAACTCTTATAGATGCTTACGAACATCCTGAAAACTATCCCAACCTTACAGTACGTGTTTCAGGCTATGCTGTAAACTTCGTCAGACTTTCACGCGAACAGCAGAAAGAAGTTATTTCCCGTACATTCCACGAGAGGCTGGCATAATGAACGGCTACATCAACTCCGTTCAGTCTTTCGGTGCAGTTGACGGTCCGGGAGTCAGATATGTGATTTTTATGCAGGGATGTCCACTCAGATGTTCCTGCTGTCACAATCCCGACACCTGGGAATTTTCAAAAGAGCAGGAAGTAACTCCCGACGAAATGCTTTCAAAAATACTCCGTTTCCGTGACTATTTTGGAAAAGACGGCGGTGTTACTGTTTCAGGCGGAGAGGCACTTATGCAGTGCGAATTTGTAACAGAACTTTTCACTCTCTGTAAAAAAGAAAACATCCATACCTGCCTTGACACAAGCGGATGTATTCTTGACGAAAAAGTGAATAAACTTCTCACTGTCACCGACCTTGTTCTTCTCGACATAAAATACACAAACGAAGAAGACTACAAAAATTATGTGGGTTGTTCATTTTCTGATGTGATAAAATTTTATGATTATCTCGAAGAAAACAAAATCCCAACCTGGATTCGTCAGGTAATTATCCCCACAAAAACGGACAGTGAAGAAAATATCCGTTCACTTCTTGAAATTACAGACAAACATAAAAACTGCACAGAGAAAATTGAACTTTTACCTTTCAGAAAGCTTTGTCAACCGAAATATGACAATTTAGGGATTGAATTTCCTTTTGGAAACATCCCTGAACCAAGTCCTGAAAAAATAAAAGAATTACAAAATATAATAAAAGATGCAGAGTGAAAACTCTGCATCTTTTTTATTTAAGAAACTCTTTGATTTTCTCAGCATCTTTATAGCCTTTTTCGTAGAGCATCTGTAATTTGTCCTTATCCCTTGTAAGAGTGTCAACTCCGCAGGTATCATCAGGAGAAACGATGAGAACTCTACCCTCTTTTTCAAGCTCAATTGCCTTATCCAGAAGACGGTCATACTCTGCATTACTTTTAAGCAGAGTTTTTGCTGCCTGGGGATATTTTCTTCTCAAAATTTTTGCCAGAAAATCATTTCTTGAACTGCTTCGTCTGAATGCTTTTGGTTTTGAAAGTGCGAAGACAATTTTGTCTGCACCCATTTCAAGTGCTTTTTCAAGGGGTACAGGCACTGCCACTCCGCCGTCCATATACTCTCTGCCGTTTATTGTAACAGGCTTACACACAACAGGAATTGCACTTGATGCACAGAAAATCTTATAGTTATCCTGCGACAAATCGTCCTTTGTGAAGTAATGAGCCTGTCCTGTAAGAGCATCTGTTGCAGCAACGAGAAATTCTCCCTCGTACTTTGCAATCTGAGGATAGTCAATAGGGTCTTCACCGTCAGAGTTCGTCAGAACAGCATATATGTAGTCAAGGTCAAGATAAGAGCCTTTTTTAATAAAATTCCCAAGACTCATATACTCTTTACGTTGGGAATAATCGTGATAAAAACGGTATGTTCTGTCCCTTTGCTTAGAGAGAAAGGTTGACAGATTGGCACTTCCTGCAGAAACACCGATGCACAAATCGAAGTAAATATCATCATCAATACATCTGTCAAAAACTCCTGCTGTGTAGATATTACGGAGTCCGCCGCCTGCATCTATTACTGCATTCATTTTTTCACCTCATTACGGCAAATAGTCAGTAATATCTTTATATTTATGATTATAAATCAGTTCGTGGAGATGGAGAATACCCATTACAAGTGTTTTTACAGCAAAGCATACAACCTTAAAATTCTGCTTGAATCTGTTTTCAGGCTTGGGAAGTTCCAGTTTTTCAGGCTTTTTCACTTCACCTGTTACTTCATAAGAAAGACAAGCACGGGTTGACACGTGGTCTGTATATGTTTCGCCGTTTTCGTTTGTAAACTCAACGTATTCGTAGGACTCGACTTTAAGCTCTACCCCTCCACCTGATTTAAACATCACTCTGTCGAGAGTTTCTTTCAGCGTAGGATTCCACTCTTTGCCGCTGTTGTAATCGCAGTTTCCACCGTTATGTATCTCTGCCCATGAATCAGTAAGTCCTGCTTTTTTCACAAGATTTGTATAGGGGTCGTCTGCTTCGTTAAGGCAGAAGGTTGTATTATAATCCCCGATAACAATAATTGCTCTGTCCTCTTTACGGGAGTTAATCATCTCTGACAACTGCAGGAAATTATCCTTACGTGCTATAAGTGATTTGGGGTCTTTTGCAGCATCTGCGTGGATGATATAAAAATCGATAAAAACTCCTTTTTCAATTTCTATTACAGATGAAAGAATGCCCTTTTCAGCAAGTCTGTCATTTGCACCTGCAAGGTAGCCGAAGCATTTTCTCCAGGGAGTTCTTTTTACATTATAGACAGGCTTTTTTGAAAAAATATTCAACCCGTCACCATAAGGCACTCCACCTTTTGAAAAAGTCTGATATTTATAGTCTTTCATCATTGCATCTGCAAGTGCCTGATGATTGTTGAAATCTTCTTCTGCACCGATAATATCGCAATTTGATTCACGGCAAAGCATTTCACCGATTTTCCTCATTCTCGCTTTCCCCTTGAACTCTCTCTGAGTTCCCTGACTGTCACCGAGAACAGGGATTCCCGAAACATTATAAGTCATTATGTTCAATTTGCCGTTCATCTTTACACATCCTTTAAAATTCGATTGACTTGATTTTTTCGTTATGCTCAACAATTCTCACAACATCTTCAAACTCCATATCGTGAGGCATTCTCACAGTAGCTTTGAGCTTGATTACGTCCTCTTCACGATCTTTAATAATTTTACAAGACTGAATGACAAGGTTTTCTTTTTCAAGCTGACCTTTGAATTCTTCAATTGCACCCTTTTCATTTTCAATAGAAACTGAAATTTCACTTGTTGAATATGAGTCAATACTCTTGAAAACTCTGTGAAGGAAGAACTGAGCGATAATCATAATCACAGCAGAGGCAATACCGATAAAATACATTCCGCTGCCCAGAGCAAGACCTATACCTGCTGTAGTCCACAGACCTGCTGCAGTCGTAAGACCCTTGATAGTTGAGCCTTTGAAGAAAATAACACCTGCGCCCAGGAAACCTACACCTGTTACAACGTTTGAAGCAACACGTGAAGCATCAACCTTCATCATCTCAAGGGCGGGAATATCCTGAAAACCGTATTTTGAAACAACCATAATAAGTGCTGCACCCAGAGTCACCATAACGTGTGTCCTCACACCTGCATCCTTGAAACGTCGGCTTCTTTCAAAACCTACACAAGCTCCGCAAAGACAGGCAGTTGCAAGTCTGAGCATATATTCCCATTCCCAGGAACAAATTTCATTCCACAAGTTTTCCATTATTTTTCCTCCTCTCCGAAATAAAAAGTTTACCCGCATACTGAATCTGTATGCGGAATTTCCGTAGTTTATTATATCACAATTTAAAAATTCAGTCAAGTAAAGCGGATATGTGTTTTACACATATCCGCTTTAAGTTAAAAGTTTTTAAGGTGTCTGTTTACTTCTGACACAGGAAATCCTACTATATTAAAGTAGTCACCGTTTATTTTTTCAACAAACAGAGAGCCTTTTCCCTGTATTGCATAAGACCCTGCTTTATCGTCAGGCTCACCGCTTTCAGCATAAGAGGTAATTTCTTCTTCTGTCAGTTTAAAAAATGTTACATCTGAAGAAACAAAAAATGTATCTGTTTTTTCTCCGTCAGTAATCGTAACACCTGTCAGCACCTGATGACTTCTGCCGGAAAGCATTGAGAGCATTTCTTTTGCATTCTCACGGTTTTCTGGTTTACCCAAAATCACGTCATCACATACAACAACCGTGTCTGCACCGATAACTGTTCTTCCTTTGTGAATATCAGATACTGCTTTTGCTTTCTTGAAAGAAAGCTCCATCACTGCATC
>JAZRQI010000033.1:0-10032 GCA_045649705.1 Acutalibacteraceae bacterium | reverse complement strand
AGTTATCAAGTGCTACTGTCTTATCAATACTTGTTGCAAGTGTCTTTTCATATGTCTTTGTTCCTTCGATTCCAAGACCTGCAATGTCTGTCATTGCGATTGATCCTGTGATTGAACCTGTATTGATGATTGATCCCTTAGGCACTGATACATATGCTGTGTAATTTTTGTTTACAACACCTGTAAGAATTGTTTTATCGTCTGATGATATTGTTGCTACTACTTTGCCGTCAAGTTTAAGTTCTCTGAAACTTAATACCGTTCCGCATACTATACAGTATGTCTTTTCGTATCCGGTATTTGTTGCTGTAGCATCTGCTACTTCTGTAACTTCTGTATGACCGTTTGCATCTACGTAGTCATCCACGTAACTGTCACCGCAGTGGCAGGTATATGTTGTGTAACCCTTTTCTGTACATGTAGGTGCTGTTACTGTTGTTTCGTATTTATGTCCTGTCTGAGGAATTGACTCTGTTACAACATCGCCGCAAGCACATACCTTTTCTTTAGAACCGTCTTCCGTACATGTTGCTTCTTTTGTTGTTACCCAATCACCGTAGCTATGACCAAGTTCATCTACATAATCATCAACATAACTGTCACCGCAGTGGCAGGTATATGTTGTGAAGCCTTTTTCTGTACATGTAGGTGCTGTTACTGTTGTTTCGTATTTGTGTCCTGTCTGAGGAATTTTTTCTGTTACAACATCACCGCAAGCACATACTTTTTCTCTAGAACCGTCTTCTGTACATTTTGCTTCTTTTGTAATTACCCAATCCCCGTAACTGTGACCGGTTTCATCTACATAGTCATCCACGTAACTGTCACCACAGTGGCAGGTATATGTTGTGTAACCCTTTTCTGTACATGTAGGTGCTGTCACTACTTTGCTGTGTTTATGACCGAGTGCATCTACTTTAATATTTTCTCTTGAAAGCTGTTCACCGCAATCTGAACAATAAACAACTTTATCGTATGAACCGCCATTTACACAATCGGGATCAACATTATTTTCAATAACTGCATCTGCTTTTGCGTGTCCTTTTTCAGGAATTGTTGTCTGTGCAACTGTTACCGCACCACATACTGAGCAATGTTTACCCTCTGTAAGACCTGTTGCTGTACATGTGGGTGCTACTGCTTTGTCAATTACCTCTGTATGTCCGTTTGCAGGAACAACTGTCTGTGCAACTGTTACCACACCACATGCCGAACAATGTTTACCAACTGTCAAACCTGTGTTTGTACAATCAGGCTCTACTGCTTCATCTGTTACTTCTGTGTGACCTTTTGCAGGTACTGTTGTCTGTGCAACTGTTACCACACCACATACTGAGCAATGTTTACCAACTGTCAAACCTGTGTTTGTACAATCAGGCTCTACTGCTTCATCTGTTACTTCTGTATGGCCTTTTGCAGGTACTGTTGTCTGTGCAACTGTTACCACACCACATACTGAGCAATGTTTACCCTCTGTAAGACCTGTTGCTGTACATGTGGGCTCTACTGCTTTGTCTATTACTTCTGTGTGACCAAGTGCATTTACATATGTATCAACATAGCTGTCACCGCAAACAGAACAAGTATAAGTTGTATGACCCTTGTCCGTACAAGTGGGAGCAGTTACTTTTGTTGTGTAACTGTGACCTGTTGCAGAGATTTTTTCTGTTACTTTGTCTCCGCAAACTGAACAGGTTTTTGTTTTCGAACCGTCAGCAGTACAAGTAGCATTTGTCACTACCCAATCACCATAAGAGTGACCTTTTGCATTTACGTATGTATCAACATAACTGTCACCGCAAACTGAACAAGTGTGAGTTGTGTATCCCTTGTCCGTGCAAGTGGGAGCTGTTACTGTTGATGTATAACTGTGACCCGCTGCTGAAACATAAGTGTCTTTATATGAATCTCCGCAATTTGAACAAGTGTGAGTTGTGTATCCCTGTGCCGTGCAGGTGGGAGCAGTTACCTTTGTTGTATGGCTATGCCCTGTTGCCGGGATTGTTACAGTTGTTGTTGCACCACAACCCGAGTAAGTACAAGTTCTTGTACCTTGACCTACTGCAGTACAAGTGGGTGCAGTTATTGTAACAGCTTCACCATAAGTGTGTTTTGCCCAGGTAAGTTGGTTGCTCGAATTCCACCCTGTAAGGTGATATTCTTCAGGAACAAAAAATTCTGCTTTGTTTGTATATGAGATAGTAGTACTCTCTTTATGCACAGCAGATTCCTTTGTTGTTACAGTAAATGCTGTTGCAATAGCGGAATTAGGTACTTGTTTTACAACAGCATTTTCTTCAAGGTAAATCTCACCTCCGAGTGCACCGCTTACAGACAAGGTGCCACCATTTTCGACACGCAATTTTGCTGAAGGTCTTCCCTGGGGATAACGATAATCTACACCAAATCCATCATCAATAAGTTCCCTGTAGAAAACTATAGTTGAATATCTTGTATTATGCCAGCTTCTCTCTGCTTTATTTTCAATGTTAAAAGTTGCACCATCGTGAATTATCATCTCACAACCGGGAAGGAACTTAAAGCTGACTGCTTTTTTATCATAACCGCTTTCAAAATAAGTACCATAAGTACCATCGCAAAGATGAATTTCAAAGTCACCATCAATTGCCAGAATAAAACTAGACGAGTTAACAGTAGATGGGATGCCTGAAACACTAACACTAATTGACATTTGGCCTAAACGACCACCACCATGGAGTTCATAAATTTCAGCATGTTTTCCAATTCTTTCGCGATATTCATATTTTCTAACAAGATAACCACCGCTATTGAGAACAAAAAGACCGTTTGTGCCATCCATAAAAAAAACAGTGTTGAAATCATAAGCTCCGTCATAATGCATCAGGCAGGCACCTGAAAATTTGCCGCCATATCGTATAATCATTTCAACCTGGATATGCTGAAAGTCATATTCATTAGCAACCCATACACCCTTCAATCTCATTGATAATGCATGAGAACCACCACGCCAGTGTTCGATAACAAAAAAGTCTCTTGCTTCACCGCCTGAAAAAACCTCAATAGTACCTGTACCCTTGATATAACCGTCAGCTACAACTTTACCGCCACTATTAACATTCATCTTGCCATTGAGATTAATCTGAGCGTAGTTACCATTGATATCCTGATAAGCAGGAGCACCTGTTGCAGTACCGATAATTGCAGAAACAAGAATAGTGCCATTTACGGTAACAGTTACACCATTCGCAACAGTAAGTTCTCTATAAAGTACATCGGTATAGGTAGCCTTGACACTGTTAGTATCAGGCTGACCGCTTGATATATCGTAGCCGGTATACCCTTCCTTATACGGCACGAGCAAAGTAACACCTGCTTTGACCGTAACGTCCTTAGTAATAGTTGTGTCCTTCTGCACGATAACCGTCTGACCGCTTACCGCTGCATTAAGAGCATCTTCAACGCTGTTATAATAAACATCGCCGATGCTTGCAACATTTTCTTCCGCTGCTGAAATGTTCATCGTAAAAAGTGATGAAACAATAAGAACAGACAAAAGAATACTTAAAAATCTTTTTGCATTTTTCCTTACCATTTTATACTCTCCTTATACACTGAGAATCGCATAACATACTGTGCCTTTTACGGCACTATATTACAATTATATTATAATTTATTTAGTGTTTACAGTCAAGAAAAATATAGTTGAAAAAACATTCTTTGGCAGTTCCTACAAATAACCGCTCTGTATATTCGTTTCATACGCTTTTCTTTGGTTATTTTTTAAACAAAATTGACAAATACTTATTTTAGATATATAATGTATAGTAACTTTTTTCGGAGGTGAGATTATGCCTATTAAGATTGACAACCAGTTACCTGCCCATCACAGTCTTGAACTTGAAAATATTTTCGTTATGACAGAGGGCAGAGCAAACAAACAGGACATCCGTCCCCTGAGCATCATCATACTCAATCTGATGCCCACAAAAATCGTAACTGAAACACAGCTTCTCAGACTCCTCAGTAACAGTCCCCTGCAGGTTGACATCGAGCTTCTGCAGATGGCTACTCACAAGTCAAAAAACACTTCCGAACAGCATATGCTCAAATTCTACAAGACTTTTGATGAAATCAAAAACAACAAATATGACGGTATGATTATTACCGGTGCACCTGTTGAAAAAATGGATTTTGAAGAAGTTGACTACTGGGAAGAGCTTTGTCAGATTTTTGAGTGGACAAAAACAAATGTATATTCTACATTCCACATCTGTTGGGGTGCACAGGCAGGTCTTTACTACCACTACGGTGTGCCGAAATACCCTCTCAAAGAAAAGATGTTCGGTATATTCCCCCACGTTTCACTTGACAAATACCATCCCATTATGAGAGGTATTGACGACATTTTCTATGTACCTCACTCACGTCATACGGAAGTCAAAAGAAGTGACATCGCTCTTGTGAAAGATCTACAGATACTTTCCTATTCCGAAATGGCAGGTGTACACCTGATTTCTGATATGGATTGCAGAAATTTCTTTGCTACAGGACACTCTGAATACGACTGTGATACTCTTGCAAAGGAATATTTCAGAGATGTTTCGCAAGGACTTGACATTAAGATTCCTTACAACTATTTCCCTGACGATGACCCTGACAGAATGCCCAAGGTTCAGTGGAGGTCAACAGCTAATCTCCTCTTTACAAACTGGCTCAATTATTTCGTTTATCAGCGTACGCCTTATGACCTTTCAAATTTATAAAAAATATTTCCAAAAATATTTTAAAAAATTTTGAAAAAACTATTGACAAAGCGGTATTAAAAGTGTATAATACCATTTGTTCGTAGGGGATTTGTGTAATGGTAGCACAGCAGACTCTGACTCTGTATGTAGAGGTTCGAATCCTTTATCCCCTGCCAAAAGCCAAGTCATTTGACTTGGCTTTTTCTTTTTTGTTGATTACTTTCTCTTTTTGTGATATTATAAAAACAAGCTCATCCCAAGGAGGTAATTCCGTATGAAATACATTAAAACTTTCTCAGAAAACATCGACGTTTCTCAGGTGGCTCTGGGATGTATGAGAATTGCAGATATGACTGACAAAGAGGCTGACAACTATCTCTGCACTGCAATTGAACTGGGTTATAACTATTTTGACCACGCTGATATTTACGGCGGTGGAAAATGCGAAGAGGTTTTCGGCAAGGCACTTGGCAGAAACAAATCTCTCAGAGATAAAATTATTATACAGACAAAATGCAGTATCAGAAAAGGTATGTATGACTTTTCAAAAGAACACATCATTTCTTCTGTTGAAAACTCACTGAAAAGACTAGGCGTTGAAAACATTGACGTACTTCTTCTCCACCGCCCTGATTTGCTTATGGAGCCTGAAGAAGTGGCTGAGGCCTTTGACCACCTTGAAAAAGAAGGAAAGGTTTCTGCTTTCGGTGTATCAAACCACAGTGCAAGTCAGATTGAATTACTGAAAACTGCAGTAAAGCAGGACTTGAAAATTAACCAGATGCAACTGAGTATCACCAACGCTACAATGCTTTCAAGTGGTGCAAACGTAAACCTCGATAACCGCGACGGCATCAACCGAGACGGATATCTCAGAGATTATTGCAGACTCAAAGGCATTACAATTCAGCCCTGGTCACCCTTGCAGAGAGGTTTCATTTCAGGATATTTCCTTGAAAACGGTGAAAATGCTGAACTTGGTAAAACAATCAGCGAAATGGCTGAAAAATATAACACTACTGACAGCGGAATTGCCATCGCATGGCTTCTCCGTCTCCCCGACAAAATGCAACCTATTGTGGGAAGTACAAATCTTCAGCGAATCACAGACATTGCAAAAGCAAGTGAAATCACAATGTCACGTGAAGATTGGTACAAGATCTACCTTGCAGCAGGATATAAATTGCCGTAAACAAATAAAAACACCGTATCTCGTGTAAGATATGGTGTTTTTTATTATTCATTTTTAATGTTTTTCGCAAAGATAAATATTACATTTTACGTTTTCAGCTTTTCGTCTGTCTGTGAAGAGGGCGTGGATTTTCATTGTTTTACCTGATGAATTTTCGGGCAATTCAAGGAAAAATGTATTGTTCTTATCACTGCCGCACACTGCGTGTTCCCACTGGTTTGCTCTGTAATCAGGTGCTCTCTTCGGGAATCCGCAAAGCTTACCGTCAATTTCTGCTACACAGTAAACACACTCTTCTCCGTGCACTCCCTCAACCGCAACTGCAATGCTTGATTCGGGTTTATGTTCAGGAATAAGGAACTCTCCGAACTTATCTGTTACTACTCTTTTATAGCGGTAATGAGCCTGCATATTGCTTGCCTTTGCATCTTTTATATCAATGACTTTACCGTCTTTTATGAGCCTTACAGCATAGATTCTGTCAACAGGATTTTCTATTCTCAGATATCTGATTTTGCCGTTTACGGGGTATTCTGACACTATCTTTTTGCCGTGCAAATCGTAGAGAGTGTGAGCCGTGAATTTTATGATTGTTGCTGTGAAATCATCGTCTGTTACTCTCATTTTCACAAAGTCTGAGGGCTTCCATTCTGTAAGGTCTGTTGAGAATTCCGCAATGAGAGGCACTTTCTGTGTTTCCACTTCACGAGTCTGATAGTCACCTGAGAAGAACTCGATTTCCACGCTGTCAGCATCAATTTCTCTGCCGAAATCTACTCTCAGACAACCTCCGTAGATTCGTCTGCTTTCATCAAGATATGTTTTTGTCTGAGAATCAAAGAATGTATCTTCCTCTCCGTCAAACATATTTTTAGCCTCACAGCCTCTCAGTTTATAATGTAACTGATCAAAGAAAGCATCTCTTGCCCTCTTGACTTCAGGGATTTTTGTTTCACCTGAACGTGCAAGACTTCTTGATTCAAGGGAATCGTTTCCGATTGCATACATTGCAGATTCATAGAGAAACTCACCTTTTTCAGGGTTCTTCTCTTCTCCACTGAGTGAGGTGATGAATCTCGGTGCATTTTCTTTTATATCTGTTTTTTCGATTTTGGCAAAGGGTGTTTCTTCTCCGTTTACAAGGAGATTCACATCTCCCCCGTCTGTGAGAAGATATTTCACCTCTGTGGGAATACCATTTTCGTCTTCTTTTATAATTTCGTATTCGCAGTTTGTCAGCATAGGTTCTGCTTCTGACAGAACTGCAATTTCAATAAGTGTTGCTCTGAAGGGCATAAGCTCAATTTCCACCGTATCCCCTGTTTTGAAGAAACCGAGGTGTTTTTCGTATGGGTGGTGGATGTTTACTGCAACTTTTTCATCAGTAAGAACGCCTGTTTCTTCACCGATTTTTACAGTGATTTTCTTTGTTTCCCAGGAGTTGTTACCCGTTGAAATGAACCGCTTTGTTTCACTGCCTCTTGATACTGCATTTTCACCGTAACTTTCAGGCAGAAGCTTACCCTCAACAAGGATTGTGGCATTTCTTCCGTGAAGATTGTAAATCCTTGCAAGACGGGGTAATTCGTCATCACGCATCAACCAGGGGTTGCCATAGATTTCGGGAGCAAGAATCAGTGAACGGTTGAATGCCTGATAGATAAGTTCATCTTCAAAATAGTCAATTGAAGAAGAAATGCACACACCGTGATCTTCTGCAAGACGCTCAAGGTTATCTGTATGACCTCGTGTGAACATATATGCTCTGTTGTGCATTGCTGTATTATGATTGCAGGAATTCACATCAACATAAGTTTCCTGACCATTCCAGAGATATGTTGTGACAAACTCCTCAGCCTCGTAAAACTCAAGTCGGTGATTAAGCACAATCAGGTCAGGTGAATATTTTCTGCATTCTTTCAGCATATCTGCGAAAACTCCCGCTTTTTCAGGGCGGAGATGTCCGCACACACCGTCAAGCTTAAAGAGAGCAAAGTTATGGTCACGGCAGAGATGAACAAAGAAATCAAAACGTTCTTTCTGGCTTTCCTCTGTATCACCGTAGCCGTCAGGACTACCCCACAGTCCGAGACGGATGCCGATTTCCTTTGCTTTCTCCACAACCTTACCATATTCTTCGGGGTACTGACTGCGGAATTTTTCACCGTTTACGTTGCCGTAACCCTCACTTGCACCGTCAAAGTTACCTGCATCCCAGGCATAAATCCTGATGCTCATTCCGTATGTATCTTTAAGATATTTAAAGAAATCAAGGTTTATGAGGGTGTTCTCCTCGGTTGAGCCTTCATTTGTGTTGTTTATCCAGGAAAAGTATTGGGGTACTGACGGGGTTAACTCATCTGCACCCGCATTTTTTGCAGTTTTAATCATAATTTATCACCTTATATCTTTGTAACTATACTTTCACTTCTGTTGCCCCAGACATCTTCTGCTGCAACGCTTACTTTATATTGACCCTTTTTAAGTCTGAAAGAACGGAAGGTTATGCTGTCGGGCTTTTCTGCAAAAAAGTAATCTGAAAATGCCCAATCAGAATACACTTCCTTGCCCTCGCTGTTGGTAACTGAAAGTCTGTAAACGAACACTTCGTTGTCGCCTGTCACCTTAGCCTGAGATACTGTGACAATGTATTTGCCGTTTTTCTTTTCTACTGTGAGAGTTGCACCATTTTCAAAAACAGGTGCAATTGAATTTGCTTTTCTCACTTCGTGATTATATTTTGTTTTGTTTTCTTCTGTTACATTGTCGATAAGGAATTCTCTTACAAACTTACCTGCATCAACATCGAGAACTTTCACAAGAACTCTGTTGTCTTTATCAACTTCTATGAGAAGTGCCTGAGTCATTGTGTCGTGACCTGCAGGGAACTGACCGTTTTTGCCATCAACTGCCAACTCGAAATACGCAAGACCGCCGTCATTGATTGCTGTAAATGAATCCTGCCAGATTGCTCTGGGGTCATTCGCGGGAAAATGAGAATGTCCTGAAATATGGACTGCCTGAGGATATTTTTCAAGAACTTCCACAAATGTGTCCATACCCCAACCGTCTGTTTCACTGCTTCCGTAAACAGTATTCCTTGCGTGTTCGTGCTGGAAAACAAAAACAGGTTTATCGGGACTTTCACTTGTCGCCTGTTTCAGGTTTTCGTCAAGCCATTTCACCTGGTCTTCTGTGTAATGTTTTACAGTAGCAGACCTTGAAATTCCGATGAAATGGAAACCGTTTATCACTCTGTGGAAATCAGGCTCCTGATTTGTGATTGACATAAAAACCTTACGGGCATTGTGTCCGTAGGAGTAACTGTCGTGTGATTTCGCAATAATTGCAAGACGCTCTGTACCCTCACGCAACTCTGCACGGATAACTGATTCAAAAGCATAGAAAGAATCTCTCATACCGTTATCTGTAATGTCACCCGAAAATACAACAGCATCAAGATTGTTGTAATCCTTGTCGTTATCGCTTACAGCGTATGCAGTTTTAATCATCTTTGACAGTCTCTGTGTACCCTTGTCACCAAGAGTTTTGATGTGAGTGTCACTTGTTGCAATAAACCTCATCACGGGAACGAAAGTATCATCTTCCGTTTCGGGAACGGGAGAAGTATAGCCCGGTGTGATAAGTGAAGCAAAAAATACGAAAATGCTGAGAAAAAATGATATTATTGACATTTCAACTCTCCTCTCCTTATATTAAAATAATTATAGTTTATCTCCTACCTATTTTGTCAAGAGGTAATGATTCAAAATCTGCAATTTCATCAAATACAGGTGAAGGTGCTTTGCAGCCCATATAAATCATATCAAGTATGTCATCCTTATAAACAACAGCAAGAACAAAAGCTGTGATAAGTAAAAAAGACAAAATGACGGTGAAAATAAGTTTTTTCCTGTTTTTTCATCCAAGCCGCTTCCCAGGCGTGTTAAGCCATACACTTACAGATACATTGTAACACATATAACTCAATATTGCTACCCTAAAATTCTCTTTTTCACTTGACCTTAATGTCGGATTTTGTTATAATTTTCTGAGTGTGTTTAAATATAAAAAAATAACGTACTAATTATTTTAAAACGGATGTGCGATATG
>JAZRQI010000032.1:0-1747 GCA_045649705.1 Acutalibacteraceae bacterium | reverse complement strand
TTCTGCCACGGTAATTGACTACACCTGCCTGATAGAAAGTAAACGGGTTCTTCATTTCTTCTTCGCACTTTTCAATAATTTCTTTTTCTGTATAACCCATATAAATCACCTCAAAATTCAATTTGCATTCTTAATTACATCACAATAATATCACAGAGATATCTGTTTGACAATATATTACGTCTCCGTGTGTACCAAAAACGGGACAAATCTATTTTTGTGGCTATATAAAATTGTTCGTATGGACTTTTGTTCTTGTGTGTGATAAAATGAAACAAACATATAATTGCAACGGAGTATAACTATGCTATCTTACACATACAAAGAACACGGAAAATTTGAACTGACCGAAAAGCCGTTGCCCGAAATTATTGACTCACGGGATGCGATTGTTAAGGTTACTATGAGCAGTATATGCTCGAGTGATTTGCACATCAAACACGGTTCTGTACCTCGTGCAGTGCCGGGAATTACAGTAGGGCACGAAATGGTCGGTGTTGTCGAAAATGTCGGCTCTGATGTTAAGAATGTCAAAGTCGGAGACAGAGTTACCGTAAATGTTGAAACCTTCTGCGGAGAGTGTTTTTTCTGCAAGAAAGGTTTTGTGAATAACTGCACTGACAAAAACGGCGGTTGGGCATTGGGTTGTCGTATTGACGGCGGACAGACTGAATTTGTCCGTGTGCCTTACGCAGATACAGGGCTTAACAAAATCCCTGATACAGTTACTGATGAACAGGCTTTATTTGTGGGCGATGTTCTTGCAACAGGCTTCTGGGCGACACGCATTTCCGAAATCACAAAAGACGATACTGTGCTGATTATCGGTGCAGGTCCTACGGGAATATGCACTCTACTTTGCACGATGCTCAAAAATCCCAAAAGAATTATCATCTGCGAAAAAGACGAAAATCGTATTGATTTTGTGAAGTTGCATTATCCCGATGTGCTTGTCTGCACTCCTGAAAACTGCAAAGATTTTGTCTTTGAAAATTCTGACCACGGCGGTGCAGATGTTGTGCTTGAAGTTGCAGGTGCTGAAGACTCTTTCCGCCTTAGCTGGGAATGTGCAAGACCTAACGCTATAGTGACTGTTGTTGCTCTTTATGACAAACCACAAACACTTCCCCTGCCCGATATGTATGGCAAAAATCTTATCTTCAAAACAGGCGGAGTTGATGGTTGCGATTGCGAGGAAATCCTTTCTCTTATTGAGCAGGGAAAAATCGACACCACTCCCCTTATCACCCACAGATTTCCCCTTAAAGACATCGAAAAAGCTTATGACATTTTCGAGAACAAGCTTGACGGCGTTATAAAAATTGCCGTTACAAATGAATAGGAATTTATACGGAAGGTGAAAAACCATGTGCAAAAAATTTACCGCATTGTTACTTACTTTAACTATACTTGTTGCTTTACCTTTAGAAACATCTGCAGAAGAAAGCGTTCCCGAAAAGGAAGGTTATGTGCTTGATTTCAGCACTGAATTCAATGATGAACTGAACACAGAATACTGGTTGCCACAGTATCTGCCTCACTGCACTACCAACACAGAAGGCTCTTCTGCAAGATATAAAATTGAAAACGGTTGCCTTAATCTTTTTCTCACAAAAGATTCACCTGATTATTTCGGAGGTCAACCGGGCTCAGCAGACCCTGACAATCTTTTATGGATAGCTAACGGAATTCAGACGTGGGAAAAGAATCACCTGCATCCCGGTGGCAGCCATCAGATGAATGTTGA
>JAZRQI010000031.1:0-1827 GCA_045649705.1 Acutalibacteraceae bacterium | reverse complement strand
AAATGAGGTGAACAGAAAAGTTATGAAACACAGTGCTCAACGTGATGCCATACTGAGTGAACTTTGTTCCCGTACAGATCATCCCACTGCTGACGAACTCTACTGGTCACTCAGGCAGATAATGCCAAACATCAGTATGGGTACGGTTTACAGAAATCTCTCTCTCCTGACTGAAAACGGTCAGATAATGAGGCTCTCCTACGGCGGTGCAGACCACTTTGACGGCAACGCTCAGAACCACTACCATCTCCATTGTACAGACTGCGGCAGAGTTTACGATATCGAAATGCCCATGTTTGAAAAAATGGAGAAAGATGCAGAAAATCATTCAAAAGCAAAAATCACAAATCATATTTTAACCTTTATCGGTATCTGTGAAAATTGTCAGAAATAAAAATTAAAATAAACATTTAAAATTTGGAGGAAAAAGTTATGAAAAAATTTGTATGTTCAGTTTGCGGTTATGTTCACGAAGGCGATGCAGCTCCCGAAAAATGCCCCCAGTGTAAAGTTCCTGCAGAAAAATTTGTTGAGCAGTCAGCAGAAAGAGCTTGGGCTGCAGAACACGTAGTAGGCGTAGCAGAAGGCGCTCCCGCAGACATCATCGAAGATCTCAGAGCAAACTATATGGGCGAATGCACAGAAGTTGGTATGTACCTTGCAATGGCAAGAGTTGCTCACAGAGAAGGCTATCCCGAAATCGGTCTTTACTGGGAAAAAGCTGCTTACGAAGAAGCAGAACACGCTGCAAAATTTGCAGAACTTCTCGGTGAAGTTGTAACAGCAAGCACAAAGAAAAACCTTGAAATGAGAGTTGAAGCTGAAAACGGTGCAACACTCGGCAAATTTGAACTTGCAAAGAGAGCAAAAGAACTTAACCTGGACGCTATCCACGACACAGTTCACGAAATGGCTCGTGACGAAGCAAGACACGGCAAAGCATTTGAAGGTCTTCTTCAGAGATATTTTGGTTAATTTAAATCAGCGTCTGGCGACAGTTGCCGCCCACTGAAAAAAACACTAATGGGCGGATGGCAGCATCCGTCCGTTTAATTTTATAACAAAAGGAGGAACAACTTATGAAAAAAATCCTTACAATTTTAATTTCAACTTTACTTGTTCTGACTGTTTTTGTATCATGCAAAGCAAACAAACCGAACAATACCATAACACCCAATCCCCCAACAGGAACAACGGTAAAAAATAAAGAAGAAAAAATTGAAACAACAAAGAATGAAGTTGTTCCTGAAACAGAGAAAAAAGAAGAAATTAAAACCACACTTCCTGAAGAAACAAGCAAAAAAGAAGTTGTTACAAAATCCCCTGAAACAAAACCTCCGCAGAAACCTGTTCCAACAGCAGAGAATAAAACATCAGCACCGGTAGCTACACAGAAAACTTTTGAAATCACAAAAGACGAAGCAAAGCAAATCGCACTCGGACATGCAGGACTTGCAGAAACCGACATCAGCCGTTATAAATCTGAACTTGACAGAGAAAGAAAAATAATCGTCTATGAAATCGAATTCAACTCAGGCAAATATGAGTACGAATACGAAATAAATGCAGACACAGGTAAAGTAATCAAAGCTGAAAAAGAAATTAAAGATTAAAATACCAAAAAAGACCACTGTACATTTTGTACAGCGGTCTTTATAATTTTAAAAATCAAAGTTTTGAGAATCCGTGGCTGTTGATGAGTGCATCCAGCTTTTTACCCTGTTTACAAAGGGGGCATTCGTGTGCAGGTGCCGTGAAATAACCGGGGAGATCTCCGGGATTGAAAACAGATGCAACTTCATATCCGTCACACTCATCTTCTGTTGC
>JAZRQI010000030.1:0-2120 GCA_045649705.1 Acutalibacteraceae bacterium | reverse complement strand
CTATTCAGATGAAGTGTATGGTAAAGCAAAAGAAAACCTTGAAAAATTAGTTTCTGACGGAATCTGCATAGACGACGCTGAACCGAAATATTACATCTATCGTCAGGTTATGAACGGCAGAGCGCAGACAGGTATTGTAGGCGCAGCATCAATCGATGACTACATTGAAGGCAGAATCAAGCGTCATGAATTCACAAGAGCAGACAAAGAAGAGGACAGAATCCGTCACATTGACACCTGCGACGCAAACACAGGTCCTATCTTCCTGACATACAGACACAAAAGTTGCATCTCAGATTTCATAAAATCATTCTGCGAAAACAATTCCCCCATTTATGACTTTGAAAGCGACGGAGTTTTGCAGACAGTGTGGGAAATTGCTGACTCAGAACTGATTGAAAATCTTGAAAAGATGCTGTCATCTGCAGGAGATTACTACATCGCAGACGGTCATCACCGTTGTGCTTCTGCTGCAAAAGTCGGTATAAAACGAAGATTTGAAAATCCTGATTTTGACGGCACAGAAGAATTCAACCTTTTCCTTGCAGTTCTGTTTGCAGATTCAGACCTGGAAATCATGGATTATAACAGAGTAATCAAAGACCTTAACGGTTATTCAGCAGAAGAATTTTTAGATAAAATCAGCGAAAATTTCTGTGTTGAAAAACAAATTTCAGAAGAGCCTTTCAAACCCTCAGAGAAACACACTTTCGGACTTTTCTTGGAAAACTGTTGGTACAAGCTCACTGCTAAAACAGGTATTTTCGATGAAAATGACCCTGTTGACAGGCTCGACGTATCAATTCTGCAGAACAACCTTATTTCTCCTGTTCTCGGCATTACTGACCCCCGAACAGACAAGAGAATTGATTTTGTAGGCGGCATCAGAGGTCTTAAAGAACTTGAAAAAAGAGTTGCTACAGATATGAAAATTGCATTTTCAATGTTCCCCACAACTCTTGACGATTTAATGTCAATTGCTGATGCAGGCAAAGTTATGCCTCCCAAATCAACTTGGTTTGAACCAAAACTTTTAAGCGGATTATTTATTCATAAACTCAAATAATTTTATAGGTGATACTTTTGAAAAAAGAAAACATAAGGAATTTTTCAATCATAGCACATATTGACCACGGCAAATCAACTCTTGCTGACAGACTTCTTGAGATTACAGATTCTGTTTCAAAAAGAGAAATGAAAGAACAGATTCTCGATGATATGGACCTTGAAAAGGAACGTGGTATTACCATCAAGGCTCACGCCGTAAAACTTAATTATAATGCACAGAACGGTGAAGAATACGTCCTGAACCTCATTGACACTCCCGGCCACGTGGACTTCAACTATGAAGTTTCACGTTCTCTTGCCGCTTGTGAGGGTGCAATTCTGGTAACGGACGCATCTCAAGGCATTGAGGCACAGACTCTTGCCAACACCTATCTTGCTCTTGACCACAATCTGGAGCTTGTTCCTGTTATAAACAAAATCGACCTTCCCTCTGCAGACCCTGACAGAGTATCTGCTGAAATCGAAGATGTTATCGGTCTTGATTGCGAAAATGCTCCACGTGTCAGTGCAAAAACAGGTGAAAATGTTGAACAGGTTCTTGAAAGAATCGTTGCTGACATTCCTGCTCCTGAAGATAATGATTCAAAACCTTTACGTGCACTGATTTTCGACTCTGTTTATGACAGTTACAGAGGTGTTATCGTTTACGTGAGAATTGTTGACGGTAAAATAAAAGCCGGAGACACAATGAGAATGATGGCAACAGGTGCAGAGTTCACTGTTGTTGACGTAGGATATATGAGAGCACAACAAATGGAAAGTGCTAAGGAGCTTACCTCTGGTGAAGTTGGTTATATCACTGCATCTATCAAAACTGTTGGTGATGCACGTGTTGGTGATACTGTAACTCTTGCTTCAAATCCTGCTTCTGAGCCTCTCCCCGGTTACAGACAGGTTCAGCCTATGGTTTTCTGCGGTGTTTATCCTGCAGACGGTGCAGACTATGAAGCTCTCAGAGATGCTCTTGAAAAACTCCAGCTCAACGATGCTGCTCTTTCTTATGAGCCTGAAACATCAGGCGCTCTCGGATTTGGTTTCAGATGCGGTTTCTT
>JAZRQI010000029.1:0-3614 GCA_045649705.1 Acutalibacteraceae bacterium | reverse complement strand
GTTGACTATGGTGAGGCACACAGTGAACGTTGCGGACACGACCGTTACGGTGAGGATTTTACGGGTCGAGCACTTATTGATGAATGGGACAGCGTAAATAAGATTAATCTTCTCGGACATTCCTTCGGAGGTGCAACAGTTCGTCTTTTTGCATCGCTTATGGCGGTGGGCAGTGAGGAGGAAATGAAAGCAAGTCCGGATGATGTTTCACCGTTCTTTACAGGCGGCAAGGCGGATTGGATTTATTCTGTAACATCTCTTGCTGCACCTCATAACGGAACGAGTGCATACGATTCACCGGAAACGGAAACAGACACTGCGGCTTATGATATGTACATTGATAATGCACTTGAACTGAACAAAACAATCGTCACAAGTGCAGAAACATATTATTTCTCGATTGCCTGTTCTGCCACTGACAAAAAAGAAGACGGAACATATGTGGCAGATACAAAGCTGATGGAAACAATGTTTCAATCAAGTGCAAATGAAATCGGACGTTACACCGGATTTACTGAGGGTGGCTATGAAATCGATGAAAAATGGCTTGAAAATGACGGCTTGGTAAACACTGTTTCAGCTCTTGCACCAAGCAGTGCTCCGTCAAAAACATTTGATGAGTCAAATGTTGAAAAGGGCGTATGGAATATTATGCCGGTTTACAGAGGTGACCATATGTCTCTTCAGGGCGGTTTTTCAAAGGTTAATTCAGATGTTTACGGTTATTATGTAGATTATCTTGATATGATAAACAGACTCTGAGTCTCCTGATGAGTCCGTAAAATTTAATAAAAAAACAAAGGCTAACCGAATTCAATCGGTTAGCCTTTTTGTGTGTATGTATTTATTATTCAAAGAATTCTTCACAAACTTCGTCAAGACAGTATTTACCTCTTCTTGTAGGTTCTCTGTCAATCCACATACCGTTTGTGAAATCAGGGAATGCAACAGGTGCACTGCCGAGAGCGATTGACTGTTCTGAAAGACAGGTAACAGCCATCATAACTGCTGTGTCATAAACATCAATGGGGGGCTTTGCATCAAGTCGTACGCTTTCTGCAAATGCGCTGAGAACAAGGTAGTCCATACCGCCGTGGCCTGCGTGAACGCCGTCAGCCTGATATTTTTTCCAGAGAGGATGTTCATATTTCTCACGATAGCCTTCGAAATCTTCCGGATGGTGCATCCAGTCGCCTTCTTCGTGCTTTGTCTGACCTTCAATATAGATTGATTCGCCGTCTTCCATATAGATACCTTTTGTACCCTGAACACGGTAAGCTCTTGAATAGTGTCTGGGAAGTGAGCAGTCGTGAGTAAGAACAACAGTTTCACCGTTTGCACATTTGAGCATTGTTGTTACAATGTCGCCCTGATTGAAGTTGTAGTCTGCAAGGTCGTAGTCTGCACCTTTATTCTCTTTAATCCATTCGTTAAGACCTCTTGATTTACTTGCCATTGAAACGAGAGAAACGAATCTGTTACCTCTGTTGATTCCGAGAACCTTAGTGATGGGACCAAGCTGATGAGTGGGATAAAGTTCACCGTTTCTCATCTGGAAGTTGAAGAGTCTTCCGTGTCTGTTTTCTCTGCCAAGGCTGATTTCATCGCGGAGGTCGTGCTGATATCCGCCTGTCATATGGATGATTTCACCGAAGATGCCCTGTTTCACCATATTGAAAAGAGCCATTTCGTTTCTGTCATAGCAGCAGTTTTCAAGAAGCATACAGAACTTGCCTGTTTCTTCACTTGTGCGGACAAGCTGCCAACATTCTTCAATACTTGCTGCGCCGCCTACTTCAGTTGCAACATGGATACCTGCTTTCATTGCATCAATTGCAATTCTTGAATGTGTAATCCAGGTTGTTGCGATGTAAACACCATCAAGGTCTTCTTTCTCAAACATTTCCTTGTAGTCAAGATAAACGTTTGCATCTGTGCCTACTTCTTCCTTAACGATTTCTGCGCCTCTTTTTGCTCTGTCTTCATATTTATCGCAGACAGCAGGAACTCTTACACCCTCACATTTGAGAAGTTCTCTGAGCATACCTGAACCTCTGCCGCTTGTACCTACGATACCAATGTTAACAAATTCTTTCATTATAACACCTCTGAACTTTTTCATAGAAAGTATTTGATTTTAACTTCCAAATCAATCATCCAAATTATAACATTACTGTTTCATTTTTTCAATAATATTTTTAATTTTTATGTTGATTTTTCACCTTGTAATCTTAACTGATGAAGAGATGGTTTGTTGAAATTCTGGGAGATGAATGCCCAGAGTGGTATGAAATCAGACCTGAACAAGACCACCCTGATCTGACAAAATATGCAGCAGAGTATTAACTTTAAATTTCTGTTTGTATTTGTTGGATAAAAATGTTATAATAAGCACAATGTTTATACAAAACATGAAAAGAGGTAAAGTATATGTTTCAAAGCCTTTATAATTTTGGTTATATGTTTTTAAGGAAAACAGTATTCTTTCTTATTGCGGGAATTATGTGTCTGAGTTCATTTGCTCCGCCTGAATTTGAAGAACCAAAAGTTTTAAACGAAGATACGGGAAACTATTTTCTTCCCGATTACGGTAACACTCTCGTTTCCTGCCATAGAAGCGGAAAAAGTGCTGCTCCCGAAAATACGCTTATGGCAATTAAGTCCAATCTTGCCTATGCTGAGTCAGATTCTGCAATAATAGAAATGGATGTTCAGCTTACAAAGGACGGAGAAATTGTGCTGTATCATAGTTTGTTTCTTGATGAAATGAGTGACAGCGCAGAATTTTTCGGAAGAAAAAATACACCTGTTTTTTTGAAAACATACGAGGAACTCCGCAACCTGAACATGGGTGAGAATTTCAAATCAGGTGACAGTTATCCTTACAGAGGACTCAGGGGAGAAGATATTCCCGATGATATAAGAATTACCGCATTGAAAGATGTTTTCGACTGTGTGGAAACTGAGGCTCCAGGAAAGTACAGATACATCATTGAACTTAAATATCCCCATCCCTGGGCACCGAAAATTGTTGACGGTATTTATGAAATGATGACGGAATATGATATGGCAGACAGGGTGATTGTTGCAAGCTTCTGGCCTGATGTTTCATCGTACATTGACAGAAAATATGACGAAAAAATAAATAGGTCGGCAAATCCTTTTGAAATTGTTGACTTATACGGATGTTACATAAGAAATGATGATTTAAGCAAAGAAGATTTCAAATATATGGCTTTGCAACTGCCCTATTATTGGGATGACGGAAAACTTCTTGTTGCAAATCTTGGCAAAACAGGATTTATTGATTATGCTCACAAATACGGCATTTCAATGCAGTATTGGACGGTGAACAGTGCAGAAGATGCAAAAACTCTGGCTGCTTCAGGTGCAGACCTGTTGATGACAGATTATCCTGACAGAATACGTAATGCGTTATATGGTGAATGAAAAAAGAAAACTCCGAGTTGATACTCGGAGTTTTTGTATGTTTAAAATTCAAAACTGTATTCATATCCTTCAACCCATTTGCCGTCATCAAAATCACGGAATCTGAGGAGGACTTCATTTTCGTAAACTTCCACTACTGCGCCGATACCGGGTTCATACCCCTC
>JAZRQI010000028.1:0-10216 GCA_045649705.1 Acutalibacteraceae bacterium | reverse complement strand
TCAACACGTCTGTTGATTCTGTCGTAAAGAAAATCCCTGTCTGTTGCATTAAGTCCGATTATAAGACTTTCATAGGGACTTTCATTCAGATGTGAAAGTTCGTTCTGATTTGTCAGAGTTTTACCGCTTGAATAGAATATTTCAAGTGCTCTGATTATTTTAAGTGCATTATTGGGGTGGATTTTTTCTGCTGCAGAGGGGTCTTTTTCTTTCAGTTCGTTATAAAGGCTTTCTGTACCCTCTTTTTGAACTCTGTCATTGAGTTCTTTTCTTATTTCATCATTTTTTGTGTTTTCAAGGAAAGTTGTGTTGCCGAGGAAATTGTCAACGTAAAGTCCTGTTCCCCCTGCAAGTACGGGAACTTTTCCTCTTGAGACGATATCTCTCACCGCTTCACCTGCCAGGTCGCAGAACCTTGACACGCTGAATTCTTCATCAGGTGAAATTATACTTATAAGGTGGTGGGGAATGCCTGACATTTCTTCCTCGTCAGGTTTTGCAGTGGCAATATCCATACCCTTGTAAATCTGCATTGAGTCTGCCGATATCACTTCACCGTTAAATTTCTTTGCAAGTTTCACTGCAAGAGAAGTTTTTCCCGATGCAGTAGGACCTACCACAGCGATTACTTTAATTTTTTCCATAACTAAACTCACTGTATTCTTCCGAAAAATTTTTCAAGCTCTCTCTTTGTCAGTTCAGCAAGAACAGGTCTGCCGTGAGGACAGTATCTCACATCTTCATCTGCAAGAAGCTTTGCCGTGAACTTTTCAAGCTCGTATCTGTCTGTCTTGTCCCCTGCTTTGATTGCTGCACGACAGGCTGATGAATGGAAAATCCAATCAAGCTTTTCGTTTATAAGGTCATTTCTGTTCTGTAAAAGGTAAGTCGCCGTTTCAACAAGGATGTTTTCAACGTCGTTTGCATCAATTACAGATGGACATTCCCTGACTATAACACTGCCTGTACCGAAAGGTTCTACACTGAAACCTGCTTTTTCAAGAGTTTCAAGATTATTTATGATTATATCGTATTCCTCTTTTGAAAGAGTAACTGTAACGGGAATCATCAGAGACTGCATAAATATGCCGTTTGTCTTATTTTTCAGCTCGTTATAAATCATTCTCTCGTGGGCTGCGTGTTTGTCGATAATCATAAGTTTACCTTCGCATTCAACGAAGATATATGTTTTGAAAGCCTCACCGATTATTTTAAAATCAGGTGCTTGTTGTTCTTCCTTTATTTCAGGCAGAACAACAGGTTCTTCTTTCTTGATTTCTTTTACGATTACGGGAGTTTCTATCTTTTCTTCCTTTACTTCGGGAGGAGTGTAAACTGTCACCTTAGGTTTCTGAACAACGGGAGGTGTTGCAGGTTTCTCATTATACACAGGTGCAGGCTGATTTAAAACATACTGTGTTGTTTTGATTTTCGGTTCTTCTTTTTTTACTACAGGTGTTTCCTGTTTTGGTTGGAACTTAATCTGCTCTGCTTTTTCAGGGACAAAAACCTGAGGTTTTGCAAATTTAGGAGAAGACAGAACCTTTTCAAGCTCAACCTGAGGTCTTTCCTGCTCTTTGCTGAGAGCATTTTTAACACCGTAATATATACAGTCATAAATTGCCTTTTCGTTTGCAAAACGCACCTCTAACTTTGATGGATGAACGTTTACGTCAACTGTTTCATTAGGCACTGTAAGATTTATGACACAAGCAGGGAATTTCCCTGCCATAATTGAGTTTTTATAACTTTCTGTGAGTGCGGCTGAGCCTGTCTGTGTTTTCACAAGACGAGAATTCAAGAAAAACATCTGCATATTTCTGTTTGCCCTTGAATAAACAGGCTTTGAGATGTAACCTTTGGCAGTTACACCATTCAGAGAATAGTCAATGGGAATAAGGCTGTTTGCAAATTCTTTGCCAAAAACGGCATAAATTGCAGATGTCAGTTTTCCGTCACCGGGTGTGAGAAGTGTTTCCTTACCGTCACGGATAAACCTGAAACTGATTTCAGGGTGAGAAAGTGAGACCCTGTCCATAACACCTGCAACTGCATTGGCTTCACTTACATCTTTTTTCAGGAACTTCATTCGCGCAGGAGTATTGAAGAACAAGTCTCTCACAATAAGAGTTGTGCCGTCGGGACATCCTGCATCGTCGAGAAGAATTTCTTCCCCTCCCTCAATGCGGTAGTGAGTGCCAATTTTTTCTTCGCTCGCTTTTGTCATCACTTCGACCTTCGAAACTGCACTGACAGATGCCAGAGCCTCCCCTCTGAAACCGAGAGTGCCGATAGCATCAAGGTCTTCCTGTTTTGCAATTTTACTTGTAGCATGGCTGACAAAAGCGTTTCTGATGTCTTCTCTTAAAATTCCGCAGCCGTTATCAGTAACTCTGATATAAGTTATACCGCCGTGCTGAATTTCAACAGTGATTATCGTAGCACCGGCATCAATTGAGTTTTCGACTGCTTCTTTTACAACAGATGACGGACGCTCAACCACTTCACCTGCCGCAATAAGGTCTGCTATGTACTTTGGTAACACATTGATTTTTGCCATATCCGTCACCTCACATTTTTAAAGTTCTTTTGATTTACCTACAAGCTCATAAAGTTTTGAAAGAGCTTCGATAGGTGTTAATGTGTTTACATCTATTGTTCTGAGTTCGTCAATGATTTCGTTTGATGAATTACTTGCAAATGAAACCTGTGAAACATATTCAGTTTCAACGGGAGAAAGACTTTTTCCACTGTCGAGGAAAAGTCCTTTGCCGTCAAGAAGTTCAAGCTCTTCAAGGATTTCTCTTGCACGTTTGACAACACTTGAGGGTACACCTGCAAGTTTTGCAACCTCAATACCGTAACTGCCGTCGGCTTTACCTCTGACAATTCTTCTGAGGAAAGTAATATCGTCACCGCGTTTTTTAACTGCGATGTTATAGTTAACAACACCCTCAACTTTATTTTCAAGCTCAGTAAGCTCGTGATAGTGTGTTGCAAAAAGTGTTTTTGCACCTAATTTCTTTTTATCGGCAGTGAATTCAAGCACTGCTCTTGCAATACTCATACCGTCAAAGGTTGATGTGCCTCTGCCGATTTCGTCAAAGATAATAAGGCTTTTTGAAGTTGCCTGACGGAGAATCTGAGACACCTCGTTCATTTCAACCATAAATGTTGACTGACCTGCTGCAAGGTCATCGGATGCACCGACTCTTGTAAAGATACTGTCGCAGATTGAGATTTTTGCTCTTCTTGCAGGGACAAATGAACCAATCTGAGCAAGTAAGGTTATGAGTGCAACCTGTCGCATATATGTGGATTTACCTGCCATATTAGGACCTGTGATGATGTTGCAACGGTTACCACCGCAATCAAGCAAAGTATCGTTAGGAACAAAGGGCTGAGAACCCAGCATCACTTCAACAACAGGGTGTCTGCCGTCTTCAATCTGAATAACGCCGTCATTTGAAATTTCGGGACAACAATAGTTCCTGCTGACTGCTACGTGGGCAAGTGAACAGAGAGTATCGAGTTTTGCGATGTTCTCCGCAGTTTTCTGAATTCTTGTATATTCACGGGCAATGGCTTCCCTGATTTCAGTAAAGAGTTCATACTCAATTCTGACAATCTTTTCTTTTGCGCCGAGAATTTTTGTTTCTAAATCTTTCAGTTCCTGTGTAATGAATCTTTCACAGTTTGAAAGAGTCTGTTTTCTGATATATTCTTCAGGAACAAGTTCTTTGAATGAATTTGAAACTTCAATAAAGTAACCGAAAACTCTGTTGTAACCGATTTTAAGTTTCTTGATTCCTGTTTTTTCCTGTTCCCTCAGGGCTATTTCGTTGATGTAGCCTACGCTGTCACTTTCAATTGAACGTAAAGCGTCAAGTTCTTCGTTATAACCTGCTCTTATCATACCGCCCTCACGGACTGTGAGAGGAGGCTCATCAACAATTGCATTAAGAGTAAGTGAGCAGATATCTTCAAGTTCATCAAGGTTATCATAAATACTTCTCAGTTTCTCACTTTTACAGGTTGAGAGAAGTTCTTTAATCTGAGGAAGTTTCTCACAGGCAAGACCGAGAGAACGGAGTTCCTTTGCATTAGCAGTGCCGTAAACCACACGTGCCATAATTCTTTCAAAGTCATAGATGCCGTCAAGAGATTCCCTGATTTCTGAGCAGAGAACTGTGTTGTCGTAAAGTTCTTCAACTGCTCTGTTTCTGCGGACAATTGAAGCTAAGTTTGTAAGAGGATTTTCAAGCCATCTTCTTATCATTCTTCTGCCCATTGAGCATTTAGTTTTGTCAATTACCCAAAGTAAAGTTCCTTTTTTGTCACGGCTTCTCATTGTTTCCACAAGTTCAAGATTGTTTCTTGAAGAAGCGTTAAGGAACATAAAGCTTTCGCCTTTATAGTAATCTACATTTGTTATGTTTTTAATGTCGCTTTTCTGAAGTTCACTGAGATATCTGATACAGGCACCGAATGCTGATACAGCCTGTTTTTCATCAGCAAATTCATAATCAGTTACTTCTTTATTTAATCGTTGAGAAATTGTTTCAACGCATTTTTCAAAGTCAAAATATTCATCGTCAAGCACTTCTTCAGTTGCTGAAAGCGGACCTTTTACGTATTTTGAAAGTCCCTGAAGATTTTTTGCTTCACCGTTTAAAATCACTTCACTTGGTGAAAATTTGCAGAGCTCATTGACGATTGGTGAAAGAAGATTTTTTTCTTCAAAACAAGTAATATGTATTTCACCTGTTGAAATATCAGCAAATGCAAGACCTGCAGAATTACCTGAGCAGGAAATGGAAGCAAGGTAGTTATTCTTGCTTTCGTCAAGCATATTGCTTTCAATAACCGTTCCCGGAGTGAGAACACGTGACACATCTCTCTTTACAATACCTTTTGCAAGAGCAGGGTCTTCCATCTGCTCACAGATAGCAACTTTGTATCCCTTTGCAACAAGACGTGCCAGATAGTTATCCACGCTGTGGAATGGCACACCGCACATAGGTGCACGTTCCTCCTGACCGCAATCACGGCCTGTGAGGACAAGCTCAAGTTCTTTCGAGGCTATTTTTGCATCCTCGAAAAACATCTCATAAAAGTCTCCCAGTCGGAAAAACAAAAGTGTATCGGGATAATCCTTTTTAATTTCAAAATACTGTTTCATCATAGGTGTAAGTTCTGCCATTTGTTTCTCCTCCTTTCAGTAAGTGTCTGATTAAACTCAGATGAGTTTAATCAGACAAAATTTTAATTAGTGACAGTCTGAACCGCAAGATGAGCAGTTACCTGAGCACTGATGTGTGGGGTTACATGTTTCGGGGTCTTCACCGCAAGCGCACATGCTGATGATACCTGTGAGGAATTTCATAAGTTCATCAAGGTCGTTTCTTGCAATTTCGAAATTTCTCATATTTTCGTTTGCCATAACCTGTGTGTAAACTTCGTTGAATTCTTTTTCGTAAGCTTCAAGTTTACCCTGGTCTGCTTCTTCACCTTTTGATGCTTCGTGGTTGTAAGACATATGAACGAGCTGAATTTTCTGCATCATTTCGTTGAGTTCTTCGTCTGCTTCGTTCTTGTCTCTTGCTGCCATAAATGCTTTGTAACGTGCATCTTCCTGAATTGCAGCACCGAGCTGTCTTGCGAGTTTTTCAAGTTCCATTGTTTATTTACTCCTTTAATAAAAATTTACTATTTTAAAGAATTATTTTACTAATTCTCCTTTTACTATCCAATTGAGAGGTTCTGTGACAAGAACATCACAGAAATTTCCGATTATGCTTTCATCTGCGGGGAATTCAATTATAACATTCCCTGTGGTTCTGCCTGAAATCCAGCCATCAGTTTTGCTTTTTTCTTCTGCAAGAACACGGTAAACCTTACCGTTCATTGACGCTGTTCTTTCAGCTGCAATACTTTCCTGAAGTTTCAGAAGTTCATCAAACCATTTACCCTTTTCCTCACGGCTTACAGGGTCAGGCATTTCTGCTGCTTTTGTGTTTTTTCTCGCAGAATAGATAAATGTATAGAGAGAAGTGTATTTCACTTCTTTTATAAGGCTTAATGTATCGCAGAATTCCTCATAAGTTTCACCGGGGAAGCCGACGATAATGTCGCTTGTGATTGACAAATCAGGCATTACCTTACGGGCATATTCAATCAGTGACATATATTTTGCTCTGTCGTAATGTCTGTTCATCTCCTTAAGGACTCTGTCATTACCGCACTGAACGGGAAGATGCAGATGCTTTGCAACCTTGTCGCATTCTGCCATTGCATCAAGAAGCTCTTCTGTGCAGTCTTTAGGATGTGAAGTCATAAACCTGATTGTGAAATCACCCTCAATATCGTTTATCATTCTGAGGAGTTTTGCAAAGTTTATGTCTTCATCAAGACCTTTTCCGTAGGAGTTTACATTCTGTCCCAGGAGAGTGATATCTTTGAAACCGAGAGAAACAAGATGCCTTGCTTCTTTCATAATCTCCTCACTCTTACGGCTTCTTTCCCTGCCCCTTACATAAGGCACAACACAGTAAGAACAGAAGTTATTGCAACCGTACATTATGGGAAGCCATGCACGGATATTGCCGTCACGCCATACACGGTTGCCCTCTGCGATTTCAAGGTTTGTATTATCTGTATCGTAAACTCTTTTTCCCGAGTTCAATGCTCTGTAAATAAATTCGGGAAGTTTGTGAATTACGTGTGTTCCGAAAACAACAGTCACGAAAGGATAGCTTTTATAAATTTTTTCTTCAATATGCTTCTGCTGAACCATACAACCGCAGACACAGATAATCAGGTTTGGATTTGCTTTTTTGAGAACTTTAAGTCTTCCGATATTACCGAAAACTCTGTCCTCTGCGTGTTCACGGATTGCACAGGTGTTGAGAAGAATCAAGTCTGCTTCTTTTTCGTCCTCGACGAAAGTATATCCCATGTCAGCCAGCATACCTTTCATACGTTCGCCGTCTGAAACATTGCCCTGACAGCCGAATGTGTGAACATAGGCTTTGGGACTTTCTTCACCAAATCTGAACTTTAAAAGATTCTTTGCAAGAGAAGAAAAATTATTCTGTTTTTCAACTTCTTTTTTCATTTCAAAACCTCTGATTACAGGTGGAAAATATACCGTTTTTCACCACAGTACCTTCTCACCCATTTTAACTTATATATTATACTATATAAGAGTAAATAGTGCAAGAGGAAAAACAAGGTTGTAACCTATCTGTCATAATTAAAAAGCAGTGTCTTGTGTTAACATCCAAGACACTGCTTTTTTTAAAATTTAAGCCATACTTCAATTTGTCTGAAAAGGAACAAAATTGTGTTAATAACCTTATCCAGAATACTTTCAGACTCATATTTTTCATCTACCTGAAGTGAAAACTCACCTTTTTCATAGGTGTAAAGGTCTGTTTCAAAGGTTCCGTCTTCGCAGAGTTCGAGAGTTCTCATACCATAAGGACCTGCTTTTGAAAACTGGAAACCGTAAGTAAGTCCCATAGTAATTCCGTCAACATCACCTGTGAAGCCGTCTGTGTGAATGTGACCGAAGAATGCACCTGTAACACCTTTGTCTTTCCACATCAGGAATTCTTCTGTAGGTTCGCAGGGAACACTGACTGTATAGTTAATACCGCCATTTTTAAGTCTGTAAAAACCGCCGTCACCTGAAAGTGCACCTTTATCCCAGATGTTACACTTCTCATAAAGGTTGCCGATATCATCTGTGGGAACGTGTTCAAAAACGATTGAGGGGACATCAGATGTTTCTTTATTTTTAAACCATTCTTTCTGTCCCTCGGTAAAACTTCTGCCGTTATCAAGAAGCCACAAGCCGAAACCTGATTCGTCGGAATTGTGCTTTTTAATTTCAATATACTGGTCAATTTTGCCCTCAACATCGTCACTTTCGTCCACTGTTATACAATGAGGATATGATGCGAAAATACTGAGCCAGTCTTCGTTTGAAATTCCTGCTTTATAGTCGTTGTTTCCCATTGTAACTGCATAGTAAACACCTGTTTCTTCAATGGGAGAAAAGATATTCTCAACTGCAATTTTTACGTTTTCAAGAGATTTTTCGTAGTCACCGTCAACCTTAACACCCTCCTGAAAAATTTTATCATCAGAAGTGTCACCTGCACGGCTGTCCTCAACAATATCTCCTGAAATTACAATGAAATCAGGGTCAGATGTTTCAATTGCCTTGACAATGAAGTCTTCAAGACCGTGTGCAGGATATCTGTCATCCTGAGGGTCGGAAATGTGAAGAACGGTGAATTTTCCGTCTTCATCAAACTCAAAGCCTACACTTTCAGCACTTGCAAAACAAGTAAAGCAGGAAAGTGCAACCATAAGTGCCAACACAACTGACAGGATTTTTTTCATTGGGAACACTCCTTTATTATAAATTTTATTCACAACCAAGGCGTGACACCATATACTTATTCGCATTCAGTTCAAAGGTGTCATCAAGGGGTGAAAGTTCAATTTTTCTGCCGTACTTTCTTTCAAGTGCCGCAGAAATAATATAGTCTGCAAGAACGGGATTTTTAGGAAGCAACGCACCGTGAGCGTAAGTGCCGAAAACATTTTTGTATCTTGCACCTTCCGTGAAATCTTCACCGTTGTTGCCGTTACCTTTTAAAACTTTTCCAAGGGGTTTCACACCCTCACTGAGATAAGTTCTGCCTATGTGGTTTTCAAAGCCTACCACTTTTATACCGCCCAGCTCTTCACTTTCAAAACAGTAGTTGCCGAGAAGTCTTTCTTTCCCCGCTTCTGTATGAATATTGAGAGCACCTGTTAAATCGTACTGAACCCCTTTTGAAGATTTATAGTAATTACCGAGAAGTTCAAAGCCTGTGTCAACCGCAAGGAAAACCTTTTCATCTTCAACTGCTTTTTTGATTTCAGATGATTTTTCACCCATATAGTTACTTATCTGAATTCCGTTTTCAAAATCCTGACCTCCGCCGATAAAGAACAAATCATAATCGTTTACATTAAGCTTGTCACCTGCTGAAATCTCAGTAACATCGGCTTTCATACCACGCCATTCAAGACGCTTTTTTATACAGGTTATATTACCGCCATCGCTGAAAAGGTTAAGCATATCGGGGTATAAATAACAAATTTTAAGTTCACTCATAATCAGTTCTCCCAATAACTTTTCAGGTTATATCTCTTGCTGATTTTTTCTCTGAAAGAAAGCATTGCAGAATATGTGGGCATTATAAACACATCAACATCTGCTTTGTCAATCTCTTCAAGAAGCGCATCTTCATCTTTTATAACTCTGATTCTGTCAAGACTTCTGCCTGCATATTTGAGTCTGTTTGCCATATCGTCAGCACGGAGTCCACCCACATAAATCATAGGAAGATTATCTCCAAGTTCTTCAAGCTTTTCAAAGTTTGCATCCCACAGCCATGAAATATCTGTACCATCTGAAATTCTGTCGTTTACGATTGTGACAAAGAGGCACTTTTCTTTGACTGTGTTAGTAAGGAAGTTAAGAACCTGATTGCATCCTGCAGGGTTTTTAATGAGTATCATTCTCACATTTTTTCCGCCAATGTCAAAGTTTTCCATTCTGCCGAAGCCGCATTCAAAGCTTGACAATGCAGTTATAATTTTATCTTCGTCAATGCCCATACCCTTTGCTACTGCTGCTGCAGAAATAGCGTTATAGACATTGTAGCCACCGGGAAGATTTATTCTGAGAAGTTTTTCATCACTGCTCATTTTGAGTTTAACAGTTGTGCTGTCAAGGTCACTTGACACAACCTCCGTCACATAAACTTCTGTATCGGGACGCTTGTATCCGCAGTTGGGACAGGAATAACTTCCAAGATGTCCGTAAGTTTTGTAGTCATAGTTGTATTCTGTTTTGCAGTCAATACAGAACTGTGCATCAGACACTTCTGTTACAAGGTCTTGGTAAATAGGGCAATTCACGCCGTAGTAAATCACCTTGTTTTTCACGTTCTTAACAAGAGAAGTTGTAAGAGAGCAATCAGCATTTATTGAAACGATTGCTTCAGGTGAATTTTCAATACCTGCTCTGATACCGCTCATTGTTACTTCAAGTTCAGTGAAACGGTCAACCTGGTCACGGAAAACATTTGTTACAATAATGTGCTTTGCATACACATAACGGCTCACGTGTCTGAATGCTGCCTCGTCACAC
>JAZRQI010000027.1:0-4982 GCA_045649705.1 Acutalibacteraceae bacterium | reverse complement strand
GCCACCTTGGTGCTATGATATACGGCGGAGATAAAAAAGAAAAAGTAAGCCTTAACCACGATGAAATCTGGAGCGGCACACCTCACTGCAATTATTTCCACAATGAAAACCAGAAAGAAGACAGAAGTGAATTCTTCTTCAAAGCAAGAGAACTTGCTCTTGAGGGCAAAAAATATGAGGCACAGGAGCTTCTTCAGGATAACTTCAACGGTGCCTGGTCACAGGCATATCTGCCCCTCGGTGATATCGACATCAACTTCCTCCTTAACGGAAAAGTAACTGATTTCAGACGTGAACTCAATCTTCAGAATGCAGTTTCTTCTGTTTCTTACAAAATCGGTGATGTGAAAATCAAGAGAGAATATATTGCATCTTTCCCGAAAAATGCAATTATTATGAACTTTACAAACGATGCAGAAGACGGCATTGACTTTGAACTGAAATTCGCTTCACACCTGAGACATACAACCCGCTTTGAAAACGGATATCTGATTATGGATGCAGAATGTCCCAAAAGAACTGATAATGATGCAGGTGAAACTGTAGATAAATTCTACATCTATTCAGACGATGAGAAAGGTATTCTCTCACGCTCAATCGTAAAAGTTATGGATGAAAACGCTGAAATTTCCGAAACAGATGACGGCGGCATTATCGTTGAGGGTTCAAAAGATACTACAATCATTTTCTCTTGCGAAACAAGCTTCAACGGATATGACAAACACCCCGAAAGAGAAGGTAAGGAATACAAGAACGCTTGTCTTTCTTACGTAAACGCTTGTGAGGGTCTCAGTTTCGAAGAACTCAAAGCAGAACATATAAAAGACCATCAGAAATATTATAACAGAGTTTCTCTTGATTTAAACGGTGACGACAAAACAAATATCACCACAAAAGAAAGACTTGAAAATTTCGAAAAGGATAAGAATGACAAAAACCTTTATGCTCTCCTTTTCAACTACGGCAGATACCTGACAATTGCTGCTTCAAGAGCAGGAACTCAGCCGACTAACTTACAGGGTATATGGAACGACAGAGCTTGTCCTCCCTGGAACTCAAACTACACAATCAACATCAACACTGAGATGAACTACTGGCCTACACTTATGTGTAACCTTGAAGAAATGCACGCTCCTCTCATCGGTCTTGTTGAAGATTTGTCAAAAACAGGTGTTAAAATTGCTCAGGATTTCTACCACGCAAATGGTTTCACCTGTCACCACAACACAGATATCTGGAGAATGGCTCATCCTGTTCCCGGCAACTCACAGTGGTCTTTCTGGCCTCTCAGCTCAGGCTGGTTCTGCCGTCATCTCTATGACCACTACGAATACACAGGGGACAAAACTTTCCTTGAAGAAAAAGTTTATCCCATTATGAAATCTGCCGCAGAATTCTACCTTGATATTCTGGTTGCAGATGACGAGGGATATCTCATCATTGCTCCCTCAACTTCTCCCGAAAACGAATACCATCTCGGTATACATAAATGTTCATTAAGTGAAACCACTACAATGACAATGTCAATTGTAAAAGAACTTTTCACAAACTGTATTGAGGCTTCTGAAATTCTTGGTAAAGACGAAGATTTCGCTAAACTTCTCAAATCAAAGCTTGAAAATATGCTTCCTTTCAGAATCGGCAGTAAGGGTCAGCTCCTTGAATGGTATCTTGAAGAAAAGGACTGTGACCCCCATCACAGACACACTTCTCACCTTTATGCTCTGCACCCTGCTAACCTTATCACAAAAGAAGCTACTCCCGAACTTTTCGATGCTTGTAAGAAGAGCCTTGAAATCAGAGGCGACGACGGTACAGGCTGGAGCCTTGGTTGGAAAATCAATTTCTGGGCAAGACTTCTCGACGGTGACCACGCTCTGATTCTTCTCAACAATCAGTTAAGATTCAAAGACGATACAAAAACAGTTTACAGAGGTGGCGGTACTTACGCTAACCTTTTCGATGCTCATCCGCCTTTCCAGATTGACGGCAACTTCGGTGCATCAAGCGGTATTGCAGAAATGCTCCTGAGAAGCATCAAAAACGACATCTATCTTCTTCCCGCTCTCCCCTCATCATGGGAAAACGGCTCTGTTACAGGTCTTAAAGCAAAAGGCAATGTGACTGTTGACATTGAGTGGGAAAACGGAAAACTCAAAAACTACCGTCTTGAAAACGCTAACGAAAACACTCGTGTGTTCTATGACGGAAAAGAGGTAAAATAAATGATTTCCATTCAGGGCGTAACTAAAAAATACGGCAAATTCAAAGCAAACGATGACATCGACTTTACCGTAGAAGACGGACAGATTGCAGTACTTCTCGGCCCTAACGGTGCAGGTAAATCCACGCTTATCAAGTGTATTACAGGTCTTCTCAGATTCGAGGGTGTTATCGAAATAGACGGATACGACAACAAGTCAGTTGAGGCAAAAAAACTGCTGGGTTACATTCCCGAAATGCCTGCCGTTTACGATATGCTCACAGTAGGCGAACACATCGAGTTCATTATGAGAGCTTACAAATGTGACGACAGCACTTATGCCGAAAAACTCCTTGAAAGATTCGAAATGAGCGATAAAAAAGATAAGCTTGGCAAAGAGCTTTCAAAGGGTATGCAGCAGAAGCTTTCAATCATCTGTGCTCTTGCTCACAAACCTAAGTGCGTAATCTTTGATGAGCCTATGGTCGGTCTTGACCCTCACGCAATCAAGGAACTTAAAGAAATTTTTGTTGAACTTAAAAATGAAGGCGCCAGTGTTCTTATCAGTACACATATGCTTGACAGCGTTGAAAACTACTGGGACGTTGCAAACATTATGGTAAACGGCTCCTTTGCCGCAACAAAAGTAAACGACTCACTTGACAGTGCAAAGAGCCTTGAAGAAATGTTCTTCGAGATTACGGAGGGGAAACATAATGACTAACCCTCTGGTTTATGTTCTTCTGACAAGGTTCAAAAACAAGATTCTTTCAATTGTAAAGAAACCGTCACAGTTGATTTTCGTTCTGCTTTTCGTCGCAATGCTTGGCGTTTCCGTGTTCTCAGGAAGTCAGACAGGAATGCATTCTTTCGTGCGACCATTTGATGAACTTCTTTCAATATGCCTTATACTTTTCGGTGTGTCATTTGTTCTCACCGGGTTCAGCGGTATTTCGAAAGGTGCAAGTATGTTCTCAATGAGTGACGTAAACCTGTTGTTCTCCTCCCCCGTAAAACCAATCCCCATATTGATTTACGGGCTCATTCAGCAGATGGGAACAAGTCTTCTCTTAGGTTTCTTCATTCTTTTTCAATACACTACCATCCGTAACTTTTACGGAGTGAATTTCAGTTTTCTCGTTGCAGTTTTTCTGCTGTATGCACTTGTCAGCTTCTGCGGACAGCTCACTGCAATGGTAATTTACATCCTTACAAGCTCTGACGAAAAGAAACGTAACATCGCCAAATATTCATTTATCGGAATTGTGGCAATGTCAGCAGGTGCAATCTTTGTCAATGCCCTTTCAATGGGACAGGATGATATGATTGCAAACATTGTAACTTCTGCATCTTCTTTCCCCGTAATGCTTTTCCCCGTTATCGGCTGGGCTAAAATGATTCTTACGGGAATTTTCGCAGAAAACATTCTTTATGTTGTTCTCGGCTCTGTGCTGATACTCGCTTACATCGTGGCAATGGTTATCCTTGTAAAAGTAAAGCAAACCGATTACTATGAAGACGTGCTTAAAGCCACAGAGGTTTCTTTCAGTGCAATCACTGCAAAAAAAGAGGGCAAACTCACTGAGGCAGTACCTCAGAATGTAAAAGTCGGCAAAACAGGTCTCGGAGGCGGTAACGGTTCAGATGTGTTTTACTACAAGCACAAAGTTGAATCACGCCGTGCAAAGGCATTTATCTTTGATGTGCAGACTCTGGTTTACATGGCAGTTATCAGCGTTTTCTCATTCATTTTCAGAAACGAGGGAATTCTGCCCGTTCTTGTTCTTTCAATTTATCTGCAAATGTTCTCAATCGCTCTGGGCAGATGGGTTAAAGAACTGATAATGCCTTATGTTTATCTCATCCCCGAAAAGCCTATGAAAAAGCTTTTCAACTGTCTTAAAGAAAGTTTTGTGAAAATCATTTCTGAGGCTGTTGTGCTTTTCATCATAGTGGGACTTATTGTAAAACTTGAACCTTTGGAAATTTTAGGTTGCATTATTCTCAGAATTTCCTGCGGAATTCTCTTCACAGGAGTAAACCTTTTCTGTGACAGATTCTTCGGTGGTATTTCAGTAAAAGCGTTGACACTGATACTGTATTTTCTGTTTGCTATGATTTTTGCACTCCCTGCAATTATCACCGCGTTTATACTTTATCAGTTCACTTATACCGATTTCTGGATTATATATTTAATCTCAGCAATCGTTAACACCCTTTCAGGTGTTATCACACTCTTTATGAGCAGAAATGTTTTGCAGTACGCAGAACTTAATAACAGATAAAAACTTCAATATAAAACGGAGGAATTTAAAATGCTTTCAGACATCGAAATCGCTCAGGGTGCCAAAATGCTCCCCATCACTAAAATTGCAGAAAAGATGGGTCTTGACACAGACCTTATCGAGCCTTACGGAAAATATAAGGCTAAACTCCCTAAAGAACTTTACGAAAAAGTAAAAGACAACGAAGACGGTAAACTGGTTCTCGTTACTGCAATTAACCCTACACCTGCAGGTGAAGGCAAAACAACTACAAGCATCGGTATCGGTCAGGCAATGCACAAAATCGGCAAAAATGCTGTTCTTGCTCTCAGAGAACCCTCACTCGGACCTGTGTTCGGTGTTAAAGGCGGTGCTGCAGGCGGCGGATATGCTCAGGTTGTTCCTATGGAAGATATCAACCTTCATTTCACAGGCGATATTCACGCTATGACAGCAGCAAACAATCTTCTTTCCGCAGTAATTGACAATCATATATTCCAGGGCAACTTACTTAA
>JAZRQI010000026.1:0-1612 GCA_045649705.1 Acutalibacteraceae bacterium | reverse complement strand
GCAGCTGTAAATGAAGAACAGCTCCTTGCCAATGCAGATTATATGGCAGAGCATCTTAAGGACTACGGTTGGGAATATGTTGTCTGCGACATTCAGTGGTCAGAGCCCACTGCAAACAGCTTTTATTACCACTACTTTGCTCCTCTTTGTATGGATGAATATTCTCGTCTTATTCCCTCAGTTGAACGTTTTCCCTCCTCTGCTGGCGGAAAAGGTTTCAAGCCTATTGCCGATTACATACACTCCCTTGGTCTTAAATTCGGCATTCATATTATGAGAGGTATTCCGAGACAGGCTGCACATCAGAACACAAAAATCAAGTGCGAGGGTGTTACTGCAAGAGATGTTGCAAACCCATCTTCCATTTGTTTATGGAATCCCGATATGTACGGACTTTTCACCGACAAAAAAGGTGCGCAGGAGTATTACGATTCAATTTTTGAACTTTATGCATCCTGGGGTGTTGACTATATCAAGTGCGATGACATCGCAAACACCGAGATTTTCCCTCACAACCCCTATTCTGCAAGAAAAGAAATTGAAATGCTGAGAAAAGCCATTGATAAATGCGGCAGAGATATGGTTCTCAGTCTTTCTCCCGGTCCTGCTCCCATAAATGAACACGAGCATCTTGCAGCCAACGCTAACCTTTGGCGAATGACGGGCGATTTCTGGGACGAATGGAGTAAACTCCACGCTATGTTTGAGCGTTGCTACGCATGGCAGGAATATGTTCAGCCCGGTGCTTGGCCTGATTGCGACATGCTTCCTTTGGGAAGAATTCAGAAAACAGAAGAACTCCCCCAATACAGGAACCGATATACCCGCTTTACCCACGATGAGCAGATAACAATGATGACTCTCTGGGGAATTTTCCGTTCTCCTCTTATGATGGGCGGAGAAATGCGTGAAAACGATGAGTTCACACTGTCACTTCTTCAGAACAAAGAACTTATCGATATGCTTAAAAATTCAAGCGGTGCCAGACAGTTCAAACGTGAAGAAACAGACGGAAAAGGTGAAATCATCTGGACTTCTAACGGTGAAAGCTGTAAATATGTTGCTCTCTTCAACACAGATGATATTGACAGAGAAATCAGTTTTGATATTACTGATATTTCAATTAGCGGTGTTAAATACAGCGTCCGTGATATGTGGGCTCACGAGGAATATACCGTAACAGATGGTGAGTTTTCCGCAAAGGTTAACCCCCATGGTGCAAGACTTTTCAGAATAGAGATAAAATAAAACAAAAAGCATTCCCCAACTCTCAGTAAAGAGTTGGGGAGTAATTTTTTCTTACCACTTGTTTTCTACGTATTCGCAGAAAGCATACATATCTTTTATTTCAAGTTTTGTTCCGTCATCAAGTGTTACATCACCGCTCCACAAACCGTGAACCTGATGTGAGTGCATTCTTGCCAGATTTGCAACATTCAGATCAGAATGATGGTCATAGAAAGGTTTCATTGTAAGATTAAATCTTCCGTCTTCCGAAATAAACTTCCAGGGTTCCATATATTTATCAGGTTTCGGGAATGTTTCAACGTCTATTGCACCGAACTTGTGTGCTTTTCCGTCATAGAAAAGACATGTTTCAGTAGCATTTGAT
>JAZRQI010000025.1:0-2114 GCA_045649705.1 Acutalibacteraceae bacterium | reverse complement strand
GTTCCGAGTATTTTTGAAGAAAATCGCAATGACACCTATGGGGTCCCCGAAAAGTTTAAAAAACTTTTTGGGGAAGAGGAAGAACAGCGGAGTGATTGAGTTTTCGGGCAAAGAAAAGTTTGAAGCACGGAAACGAAAGATACGCAGCTTGTTCTGACGAGGTGTATAATTGCGCACTTTTACAAAGTGGTGTTTTCAAACAAAAAACCGCCTCACTGAAAGTGAAACGGTTTGATGAAATGCATATTTGATTTTTGTTTCAATAATAAGTTCAACAAATTTGTATTTCTTGTTTTTTAGATACCATATAGAACAATTCCAAGTATTCCCGAAATTATCACAAGCAGAATCGATGAAAACTCTTTCTTTTTAATTTTGTTCCATATCATCGGTACAGCAAACATAACGGTAAGAATTACCAACGAACGCCAATCAAATGAGATTGCAGTTGTTTTTATTGTATCAATTCCGAAAAATACAGTTAATGCCATTGTAACCGCAACAGACAGAATAAGTCCACCGAGTGCGGGTCGCATTCCGGCAATGAAAGTTTTAATTGCAGGATATTTAAGAAGATTTTTTATAACTGCCGCAACAAGCAAGATTATGATGAATGACGGAAGCACAACGCCGATTGTTGCGAGAAGTGCACCGAGAAATCCAGCCTGTTCATAGCCGATATATGTTGCCATATTGACGGCAATCGGACCGGGTATAACCGTTTCAACGCCGACAAAGTTAAGCAGTTCTTCTTCGTTCATCCAACCGTAGGATAAAACGAATTCTCCGATAAGAGAAAGCATTGCATAACCACCGCCGAATGCAAATGCACCGACTTTCAGAAAGGTTAAAAAGAGTTGAAGATAAATCATTTCTTTTCTCCTTTCGCTTTTCTTGTTTTAACAATGAAAGCCAAAAGACCGATAACACCTGCGGCAAAAATAAACAGTACGGATGAAACGTGAATTTCTAAAAGAGTGCAGAGTATCATTGCTATGCAGGTGACAGAGAAAGCAGCTATATTCAGCGGAGTTTTCTTCATTTTTTTCAGCATTTTAAAGCCTGCTGAAGCAATCAGATAAACAACACATATCTGAATTCCATTGAATGCCGCAGCAACGATTGCGATATCCATAAATCGCTCATAAAAAACAGAAACGAAATACATAATCACAAACGAAGGTATGCAAATTCCCACCGTTGCAATAACTGCACCGAGAAAACCTTTCAGCTTATAGCCGATATATGTAGCAACATTAATTGCAATCGGTCCGGGTGTGCTTTCAGCAATGGCAACGACATCCATGAATTCGTCGTGTTCAATCCATTTTCTTTTTGTTATGAACTCATTTTCAAGCAATGCAATAATCGCATATCCTCCGCCAAAGGCAAAGCATCCGATTTTCAGCATTGATATAAACAGTTGTAATATAATACTCATTTTTTCAACTTCTTTTTGTTCTTACAAATTCTTATTTGCAGAGGTGATTATATCATACGCATACGCAAAACTCAACTACACATTTAATCAAAACCGGTTTCGTTGCTCTCTCTGAATTGTTCAATCGCTCTGCCGACTGCTTCGGGATGAAATGCAATTTTCAGAATTTCTTCAACCTGCTCGTCGGTCAGTTCGTTGGGACAACCGAGAAATTTTTCAAGCATTGCTCCACGGGTGCAAAGTCTGTGTGTGCGTTCTTTCCGTGTCAGCAAATTTATCTGCGAATCATAATATTTCTTTTTGTTATGTAACCGTTTAATTTCAGCTTCACCCTTCGATAACATTTCACGAAGTTCGTCAATTGATTTGTTTTTTAGATTTTGATTTGACATTAATTATCACCTCTTTTCTGTTTTAGGGTATAAGAAAACCGCTTCACAAAAAGTGAAACGGTTTTCTGTAAGTTTTTCTTTTTTTTAACAGTATTTTTTCTGCGATTCAATCCATCTTAAATAATTCAGCATATATCACCTTAATTATTACCAACCCAAAATCAATCAAAAAGAATTTTTGTTCATTTGAAAAAGATTCTCGTTCCTTGATTGACTTCTCAGATGAGTGCCTAAAGCACTGTAGTTTTTGACGATAATTTTTTACAATCTCCTCATCAATA
>JAZRQI010000024.1:0-2149 GCA_045649705.1 Acutalibacteraceae bacterium | reverse complement strand
AGAACACAGTGTTATCGGCGGACTCGGTTCAGCAGTCAGCGAAGTTGTAACAGAATCTGTTCCTGTTCCCGTTGTTAAACACGGTGTGTATGATGAATTCGGTCAGTCAGGTCCTGCAACAGAACTTCTTAAAGTTTACGGCCTTGATGCTGAAAACATTGCAAAAAAAGCCAAAGAAGCAATTGCACTCAAAAAATAATTTCATATAAGCCATATTTCGGCATAAATTTTAAATAAAATTCCTTATCATTTAATGGTAAGGAATTTTTTTTATTCAGGAGGTGTAAAAATGAAAATAACTCTCGAAAACGGGATAATGACAGCTTTCGTTGAGGGTGAAATTGACCACCACACAGCACCGTCAATCAGAGAAAAAATTGATGAAAGAATTGAAAAGGACAAACCGTCAGTTCTGAAACTTGATTACAACGATGTTACGTTTATGGACAGTTCAGGCATAGGACTGATAATGGGCAGATACAAACTTGTAAGTTCATATTCAGGCAAAATCGAAGTTGTGAATGTGCCGCTTAATATGGCAAAGGTTGTAAAACTTTCAGGCATTGAAAGACTGGGCACTGTGAAAATAAAAGGAGGACAATATGAAAGCAATTAACACAATGAAAATGGAAATCGAAAGCCGTTCTGTCAATGAGAGCTTTTCCCGTGTGGCAGTGGCATCGTTTATTGCACAACTTGACCCGACGATTGAGGAGTTGGGTGACATAAAAACTGCGGTAAGTGAGGCTGTGACAAACTCAATTGTTCACGGCTACAAGGAGGGGAAAGGTAAAATTTACATAACCGTTTCGATTTTTGAAAATGCAAAAGTCAGAATAAAAATCAGGGATAAAGGCTGCGGAATTGAAGATGTGAAACAGGCAATGGAACCTCTTTTTACAACTATGGGAGGGGAAAGGGCAGGACTTGGTTTTGCGGTTATGGAAAGTTTTACTGATAAAGTGAAAGTGCATTCTGTTGTGGGTAAAGGGACAAGCGTTACACTTGAGAAAAAAATAAACGGAAGATTTCTTGCCGATGGTCAGTGAAAAACCGAGAAGCAGAATGATTGAAGAAAACATAGGTCTTGTCCATTCCTGTGCAAATAAATTCAGGGGAAGAGGCGTTGAATATGACGACCTTTTTCAGGCAGGATGTGTAGGACTTGTGAAAGCAGCAGACGGCTTTGATGAAGAAAGAGGATTTTCCTTTTCTACCTATGCCGTGCCAGTCATTCTTGGCGAAATCAAACGTATTTTCCGTGACGGAGGAACAGTCAAAGTGTCACGGGCGATGAAAGAGAAGATAAGATTTGCTTTGAAAGAAAAAGAAAAACTGACAGAACAGTTAGGTTATGAGCCTACTGTGGGTCAGTTAGCGGAAAAATTGGGAATATCAGTTACAGAAACGGCGGAACTTTTAACGGCATCAATGCCTGCGTTGTCGCTGACAGGTGACGATGAAAATGCAGGAAAAGAGCTTGACATCCCCGTTGATGCACCTGAAGAAAGAATATCGGAAATAATTTCTCTTCACCAGACTCTCGATTTGCTTGAAGAAGACGAAAGACAGATAATAAATCTTCGTTATTTCAAGGGGCTTACTCAATCTAAAACTGCAGAAGCATTGGGCATTTCACAGGTACAGGTGTCAAGAAAAGAGAAGAAGATTCTTCTGAAAATGCGAAAAAAACTCCTTTGTTAACTTGAATATCTTATTTTTCTGTGTTACAATTTCTGTAATAAATCTCAGAGGAGAGAAAAATGAGCAAAGTAAAGTTTGTAATCAGAAGAATCCCCCTGGAAGGTGTCCACAACACACGTGACCTTGGAGGTCTCGAAACTGCTGACGGCAGAAAAATAAAGCCCTGCCGACTTATCAGAAGTGGAGAACTGGCATCGCTCACACGCAGGGATATCGAAACTCTGAAAAATGAATATAATCTCAAAAAAATCATTGACCTGAGAACAGATATGGAAATGGAGCACAAACCAGACCCCCACATTGAGGGCGTTGAGTTTGAGCATATACCTTTTGTCGATGCACAGACAGTTGGCATCACTTACGAGAAAAATATATTTGCAACTGCCATAGCAAAGGTGAAATCTATGGATGAACCTGCAGAAGAATATATGGAAAATATGTACAG